>JANYFU010000275.1 GCA_025359665.1 Caulobacteraceae bacterium | reverse complement strand
GCAGGGCCGACCGGCTTGGCGCTGGCGCTTTGGCTGGTGGGGCGGGGCGCCCGGGTTCGGGTGATCGATCGGGCGGCCGAGCCCGGAACGACTTCCCGCGCCCTGGCGGTCCAGGCCCGGACGCTGGAACTCTACGGCCAGCAGGGGTTGGTGGAGGAGATCGTCCGGCGAGGGCACAAGACGCCCGGGCTCAATCTCTGGGTCAAGGGCAGGAAGGCGGCGCGCGTGCCCCTGAGCGAGATCGGCGAGGGCCTGACGCCGTTTCCTTTCATGTTGATCTTCCCGCAGGACGAGCATGAACGCCTGCTGATCGAACGTCTCGCCGCCGTGGGCGTCGCCGTGGAGCGGCGAACCGAACTGCTCGGATTTGACGACGACGGCGAGGGCGTCACCGCCCGGCTGCGCCGGCCGGGCGGCGAGGAAGAGACCATGCGGGCCGCCTATATCGCGGGCTGCGACGGCGCCCATTCCACCGTGCGCGAGATTCTGGCCGTTGAGTTTCCGGGCGGCGTCTATCGCCAGCGGTTCTATGTCGCCGATGTCGACGCCGAGGGGCCGCCGATCGACGGGGAGTTGCATATCGATCTGGATGAGGCCGATTTCCTCGCCGTGTTCCCGATGTCTGGGGCGGGCCGGGCCCGGGTGATCGGGACGGTCAGTGACGAACGCGCCGATAGTGTTGACACCCTTACCTTCGATGACGTCAGCGGCCGGGCGATCGCCAATCTGAAACTCATCGTGCGGAGGGTGAACTGGTTTTCGACCTATCGCGTGCATCACCGGGTGGCGGCGCGCTTCCGCTCGGGGCGGGCGTTCCTGCTCGGTGACGCGGCGCACATCCACAGCCCGGCCGGCGGCCAGGGCATGAACACCGGCATCGGCGACGCCATCAACCTGGCCTGGAAACTGGCCGCCGTCATGGCGGGAACAGCGCCGGATGCGCTGCTAGACAGTTACCAGGCCGAACGGATCGGTTTCGCCAGACGGCTGGTCGCCACCACCGACCGGGCGTTCAGCCTGGCCGCGGGCGAGGGCCCGGTGGCCGACATCCTGCGCACCAGCATCGTTCCTCTCCTCGCCCCGCTGATCCTGGCGGCCGGGCCGGCTCGCCAATTCCTGTTCCGGACGGTCAGCCAGATCACCTTGAACTATCGTGGCGGTCCGTTGGCCGTTGGCGTGGCTGGCCGCGTGCATGGCGGTGATCGCCTGCCTTGGGTTGCCGGCGCTTCGGGAGACAATTTTGCGCCACTGGCCTCGGCAGTCTGGCAGATCCACGTTTATGGCGCCGCCACGCCCGAGCTTTCCGAGTGGTGTGAGTTCGATGGACCGCCGCTGCATGTCTTTGCCTGGCGGCCGGAGTATTCGCAGGCCGGACTCGAGCGAGACGCCCTCTATCTGCTTCGTCCCGACACCTACGTCGCCTTGGCCAGCCGCTCGCAGTCAGCGGCCGCCGTTCGGACCTATCTCGCGCAACGCGGCATCGCCGTTGGCGAGGAAAGGCCAGATGATCAGGACAGGAAGGTCGAGCCGCGCCTGCCCGCCTGAGCGTAGGCGTCCGGTGGCGGGCCGGCCGCCGCGACCGCCGGGGCATCCATCACCGACTTGAAGGCGATCTTGAACTTGGCCATCTCGGCGGCCGTTCCGACCGTTATCCGCACCGCGTTGGGCCAGACCGGCCAGATGCGGCCGATATAGACGTTCTTGGCCTGCATCGCCTTGATCACGCTGTTGCCGGGGCGGCCGGTGTCGACCATGAAGCAGTTGCTGTGCGACTCGCCCATGACCTTATAGCCGCCGGCCTTCAGCCAGCTGATCGTGTCGCGGCGGATATCGCCGATGATCGCCTTGCGGGTCGGGACCAGGTCGGCGTCGATCACCGAGGCGTGGGCCGCCGCCAGGGCGGTGACAGGCATGGCGTTCTGGCCATAAGCCATCAGCCTGGCCAGCAGGTCGGGACGGCCGAGGGCCACGCCGCAGCGTATGCCCGCCATGCCATACACCTTGGAGAAGGTGCGCAGCACGATCAGGTCCTTGCCGGCCGCGACCATGTCGACGACGTCGGCCTCGTCGGAAAGGTGGATATAGGCCTCGTCCACCAGCAGCACCGACCCGGCCGGCTTGTTGTCCAGCGCCCACAGGATGTCCTGACGGGCGGTGACCGTGCCGGTAGGATTGTTGGGGTTGCAGATATAGATCACGCCGGCCGACGGATCGGCGGCCACCATGGCCTTGACGTCATGGGCGCAGTCGGAGGTGAGGGCGACCTTGTGCACCTTCGCGCCCGTCACCGCGGCCGCATAGGTCGGGGCCTCGTAGGATGGATCGGCGGTAACCAGTCCGCGCGTCGGCGAGGTGAACGCGAGCACGGTGTAATGCAGCGGCTCTGACGATCCCGGATAGACCGCGACATATTCGGGTTTCAGACCGTGCTTGGCGGCGAAGGCCCGCACGAACAGGTCCTGCACGCCGATCTGGTCATAGCGTCCGCCCATCGGCGCGATCTTGGCGATCGCCTCGCAGGCGCCCTTCGATGGGCCGAGCGGGTTTTCGTTGGCGTTGATCAGCACCGCGTCCGCGGGAATGACCGGCCGGGTCCAGGCCTGGGCCGATCCCAGGCTGGTCTGGGCCAGCACCGCCTCGGTGATGATCGGCGCCGCCGCCGCCAGGGCCGCGCCCCGCAGGAATGAGCGGCGCCCCACCACCGCAACCTGATTGTTGGAATCGACCATCGCGCTCTCCCTAGCCCATCTGAAATCCCTGGTTGACTATGAAGGCTTGGCCGCCAATGGCAACGGGTCGTCTCCTCTGGCGTCGCGCTGATCGCATGGATGCTCAAACCGCGCGCATATTGACGCCCGACGCTGTACTAGATTGCCGATCAAGGCGGCCGTTCAGGAGCACGAAGACCAGTATGACACGGCGGGAGATGGGACTGTTCGCCCTGCTGGGCCTCGGCGTCTGGCTGCAGGGGGCGGTGATGTTCCGCCTGGGCGGCCGGGTGATGTTCGAAAGCGGGCCGTGGGTGCTGCTGCTCAGCGGCGCGGGGATCGCGCTGAGTGTCTGCGTGCTGCTGCGAACGGTGATGATCTGGCGAAAAGCGCCGGCCTCCCAGGCGGTGCTGGTGGCGGTGATCATGGCCTTGCCGGGACTGTTCGGCGATGTCGCCTACATCAGCGCCTTCAGCTGGTTCACCGGCCTGAACCCGACCACGGCGGCGCCCTTCGCGGCGATGATCATCTTCGGCAACGCCGTCTTGCTGACCTACGCCCTGGTCCGGGCGGGGCCTCTGATCGCCGTGCTCTGATCCAGCCCATATGACAGGCACGATGAACCTTCTATTCCTGATCCTGGCGTCACCGCTCGTCGGCTGGGCGGCTCCGCCGGCTTTCCCGCTTCCGCGGCGGCCGGTGGCGGGCATCGTCAGTCCGATCTGGGGCGATGACGGGTTTCGCGATGCGGCCCGCGAGGTCGATCAGATCGCCGGGCGCCTCAAGCTCCGCCCTGGCCAGACGGTGGCCGACATCGGCGCGGGCTCCGGCTATGATTCTCTACGTCTGGCCAAGGTTGTCGCTCCAGGCGGATCGGTGATCGCCGAGGACGTGACGCCCGCCTATCTCGAGACTTTGAAGACCTCCGCGGCCGCTCGGCATCTGGGCAATATCCACACGGTGCTTGGCGCGGTCGGTGATCCGAAGCTCGCGCCCCGATCGATCGACGCGGCGATCATGGTGCACATGTATCATGAGATCCAGCGGCCCTATGAGCTGCTCTACAACCTCGCACCGGCGTTCCGGCCGGGCGGCCGGCTGGGCATCGAGGAGCTCGACCGGCCGACCGAACAGCATGGCACGCCGCCAGCGCTGCTGACCTGCGAGCTACGGGCGGTGGGCTATCGCCAGCTCAGCCTCGCCCCGCTAAGGGGAGGCCTCGGCTATTTCGCGGTCTTCGCCGCGCCCGGGGCCGAGACACGCCCGTCGCCCGAACACATCCAGGCCTGCCGCCGTTAATCCCCCCGCTATAGATGAAGCCAGACCAGAACACCGGCGAACAGGACGTAGAACAGCCCCATCGCCGCCAGGAACCCTCGGGAGATCATGCCCCGGCGGAACGGCACATACATCACCGCCACCGCCAGGGCGGTCACGCCGCCGGCCAGGATCAACGAGCGGTCCAGCATCCAGGGCGTGAAGAATATCCCGAATGCGCTGGGCACGGTGGCCTGGATCATCATCGCCCCGCTGATATTGCCCAGCGCCAGGCGATGCTTGCCCTGGCGAACCCAGATGATGGCGTTCATGACTTCCGGCAGTTCCGTCGCGATCGGGCTCAGCAGCAGCGCCAGCAGTTGGGGCTTCAGACCGAATGCGGGCCCAAGCGCATCCAGTTGGTCGACGAACAGCCGCGAGGCGGCGAAGATCACCACCAGCGCGCCACCGGTCTGCAGCAGGCTAAGGCCGAAGGGTGGCTCGGCGCGCTTGCGGGCGATCATCAACGGCTCGAGAAGCGCCTCGGCTTCGTCGCTGTCGTCGCGCCGCATCTCGCGCCAGAAGTACAGCCCATAGGCGGCCAGGAAAAGCACGCCGAGCCAGGGCTTGAACGCGAACGCCACCAGCCCGACCCCTAGCTTGACCACGAAGATCGCCAGGAACCAGCCCTGGTCCTGGCTCAGCCGCTGGACTTCCCGGCTAACCTGTTCCGAGCGCGCGAGTTGACGGCCGGAGACGACCAGCACGATCCCCACCGTCGCATAGGCGATGGTCGCCAGGACCAGCGGCCCGCCCAGCGCCGCGCCGACGCCCAGTTCGCGCTGGGCGTCGCTTTTGCCGAACGCCACGGCGACGAAGGTGACCACGCTTTCCGGCAGGGCGGTGCCGAACGCCGCCAGGATCGTGCCTGTCGCGGTGCTCCCGACCGACAGAGCCCGCCCCAGCCACTCCACCCCGTTAACGAAATACTCGCAGGCGAAATAGATCACCGCGGCGGATCCCAGCAGCAGCGCCACCGTCATGATCAGGGGGTTCATCGTCAGTCTCCGGCGCGCGTGTCAGCGCTTGCGGAACAACAGGCAGAGATTGTTGGCCGGCATGGCGATACGCTCGGTCAGCGTCAGGCCATGGCTGGCCGCCAGGTCCTTGACGGTGTCCAACGAGCGTAGCCCCCACTCTGGATTGCGGACCCTCAGGCTCTGTTCGAAGGCTATGTTGCCGGGCGCGGTCGGAACGTCAGCCTCGACATAAGGTCCATACAAAAACAGCAGGCCGCCGGGCGCCAGAATGTGCGCGGCGCCCTTCATCAATCCCTGCGTCGCCGTCCAGGGCGAGATATGGATCATGTTGATGTTGACCACCACATCGACAGGCCCGGCCGGCCAGCTGTCCGGGTCCGAGGCGTCCAGCCGTATCGGCGCGGCCAGGTTGGCCAGCCCCGCGTAATTCCGCCAGGCGGCGATGCTGGCCAGGGCTTCGGAGTCGGGGTCGGTCGGCCGCCACTCGAGGCCGGGCAGCGCGGCGGCGAACCATGCCGCGTGCTCGCCGGTTCCGGCGGCGATCTCCAGCACCACGCCGCTGGTCGGCAGCCGAGACCGCAGGACCTCCAGGATCGGCTCTCGATTTCGCGCGGTGGATGGAGAGATCCTGGCGGCGGCGGGAGTCGGGTTGGACATCATCGAACCGTTCAATACTGTTGGACCCGCGATATTGTGGGGATAGCGGTTCTATGAGCGAATTTCTTGAACGACGCGCGTTTCTGCTCTGCGCCACCGCGTTAGGGCTCGCGGGTCCAGCCGCCTGGGCGTTACCCGCGCCGTCAGTCATCACCCGGCGCGGCGACCGTGGCGGCTCGCCTGGTTGAGCACGTTGGCATCGATGCCGCCGGCGTCGAGGTCCGCGATGCAACCATCGCTGTCATCGATCTTGGCGATGTTAGCCGCCGTCTGACCGGGCGACCCATCGACGCCGTCATCGGGCGGGAAATTTTCGACGCGGCGCGTCTTCGGATCGACATCCCTGGCAAAACCATTCGCGCGATCGACGCTGATGAAATCCCAGGCGGCGTGGAGCTTCCCCTCGTTGATCGGCGCGGCATTGTACTTTTGCCGATTTCGATCGAGGGCGAGGGACCGGTGCAAGCTGAGTTCGATCTGGGCAACGGGACGGGCGTGATCCTGTCCCGACGCTTCGCGACACAGGCCGGTCTCTTCGATGGACGGCCGGTCAGCGCGACGCCGGGCGGAGGTATCGGCGGCCCCAAGCTGCGCCAGGGCTTCATCCTCCGGAGCCTTTCAGTGGCGGGGCGCGATTTTTCGGGTGTGCACGTCGATGTCGATGACGCCCCCGACGCCCCAGATGCCAATATCGGCGTCGGTGTGCTCCAGCACTTCCGCATCACCACCGACTTCGCGAGCCACAAGGTCTGGTTGGAGGCGCTAATGGGGTGATCACCCAATCCCCGCTATCCGACTCACGTCGGCATGGCGTTCCCCAGGCTGGCCCGGCGCCCCGTGCCGTGCTATCAAGCTTCCTCCAAGGCTAAGGATCATGTTGACTGCCACCAGAACCTGTCTGCCCGCCGCCGAGATGCTTGACCGTCAGGTCGAGGTCATAAGCACGCGCGCGTGGAGGGGATAGCGGCCGAGGTTCGTTACCGAGGTTGACCAAGAACCCCCTCCCGGCCTTGCCTGGAGGGGGTCTTCGTTTTCGAAAGACCGTTTCGCGGAGCCGGGCCTGGAGGGCTTTGCGAAAGGATTACCCCAATGAGTGGGTTCGAACTGATCCAGACTTCCGGCGCGCCGATCAAGGCGTGGACCCGCGGCGTGCCCATCGAGGATCGCGCCATGGACCAGCTGCGCAATGTCGCTGGCCTGCCGTTTATCCATAGCCACGTCGCGGTGATGCCCGACGTGCATTGGGGTTCGGGCGCCACCATCGGCTCGGTGATCGCCACCCGCGGGGCGATCATTCCGGCGGCGGTGGGCGTGGATATCGGCTGCGGCATGATGGCGGCGCGCACCTCCATCCGGGCCGAACACCTGCCCGACAGCCTGCTGGCTTTACGAAGCGCCATCGAGGCGGCGGTTCCCCATGGGCGGACCGACAACGGCGGCCTGGGCGACGTCGGCGCGTGGGCGGGCGATCCGCCTGCTTCGGCCGCCGCGCGCTGGACGCAGCTGGAAGCCGGCTATGCGGCGGTGGTGGACAAGCACCCCAAGGCCGCGCACGCCCGGGGCCTGGGTCACCTTGGCACCCTGGGAACCGGCAACCACTTCATCGAGCTCTGCCTCGACGAGACGGGAAACCTGTGGGTGATGCTGCACTCCGGCTCCCGGGGCGTGGGCAACCGTTTCGGTAGTTATTTCATCGAGCGGGCCAAGCAGGAAATGCGCCGGTGGTTCATCAATCTGCCGGACCAGGACCTTGCCTATTTCGCCGAGGGATCCGAAGGCTTTGGCGACTACTTCAAGGCGGTCAGTTGGGCGCAGCGCTATGCCCGCGCCAACCGCGAGGTGATGATGGAGCATGTGCTCGGCGTGTTGCGCGGGGTGTTCCCCGACCTCGCCGTGACCGGGGAAGCGGTGAACTGCCACCACAACTACGTCGCCCGCGAGAAGCACTTCGGCAAGGACGTGTTCGTCACCCGCAAGGGCGCGGTGCGGGCCGGGGAGGGCGAACTTGGCATCATTCCGGGCTCGATGGGCGCCAAGTCGTTCATCGTACGGGGCCGGGGAAACCCGCATTCGTTCAGCACCTGCTCCCACGGCGCGGGGCGGGCGATGAGCCGCGTCGAGGCCAAACGCCGGTTCACGGTTGAGGACCATATCCGCGCCACGCACGGCGTCGAGTGCCGCAAGGACGCCGAGGTGATCGACGAAACGCCGATGGCCTATAAGGACATCGACGCGGTGATGGCCGCCCAGGCCGATCTGGTCGACATCGTCCACACCCTGCGCCAAGTGGTCTGCGTAAAGGGTTGAGCCGAAGGGCGCGACCCCATCACTGATCAGGAGCCACCGGATGACCACCCATACCCCCCACCCCAGAATTGCTGAGCGCAAGGCGCACGGGGTCATTACCGTCGCCCAGCAACTCAGCGGTTTCAACGGCTGGCTGGCGCTGAAGATCACCAACGGCGTGGCGACGATGTGGTGCGCCTATGCGTTCGCCGCCCTGGCGCTGGTCAGTCTGCCCGAGGCGATCAAGGCCGGCACGGCGGCGCTGATCGCCTGGATCGCCCAGACCTTCCTTCAGTTGGTGCTGCTGTCGATCATCATGGTCGGCCAGAAGGTCGCCGCGGTGGCCTCCGACAAGCAGTCATTACAGACCTACAAGGATGCCGAGGCGCTGCTGGAAATCAGCAACGACGTCCACAAACTGCTGACGCTGAACAACGAACTGACCGAGGAAATCCACAAGTCCCTCAGTAAAGCGGCGTCAGACACCACCGCAGCCGGTTAGGCCACGCCGCTGAGTGATTTCACCACCCGCGCGCCATAGCGTCGCGGCAACAGCCAGAACCCCGCCGCCGCCCCGCCCAGCGCCAGCAGGATTGAGGCTGACAGCGGCGCGTGGGCCGCCGTCAGTGCCGCCGCCGCCAGGCAGGCCCCGCCGCAGCCGATGTCCCAGCCGCCTTCGGTGGCCATGTGGAACCGCAGTGGGCAGGGCGAGGCCTTGGCCAGGTTGTAGACCGGCGTCATCATCACCGGCTCCAGCAGCATCGCCGCCACCGTGGCCAGGGC
>JANYFU010000268.1 GCA_025359665.1 Caulobacteraceae bacterium | reverse complement strand
GCCATCGTGGTCTCGCTGCTGCCCCTGGCCTCGCTGGGCGAGATCATCGGCTTTCGGCGGATCTATGTGGCGGGCCTGACCCTGTTCACCATCGCCTCCCTGGCCTGCGCCCTGTCGCCCAACCTGGGCCTGCTGACCGCCGCCCGCGCGCTGCAGGGCTTCGGAGCCGCGGGGGTGATGAGCATGAACGGCGGCCTGCTGCGCCTGATCTGGCCGAACCATTTGCTGGGGCGCGGCATCGGGCTCAACGCCATGGTGGTCTCCCTGGCCGCGGCCACCGGGCCGACGGTGGCCGCGGCGATCCTGGCGCTGGGGCCCTGGCCGTGGCTGTTCGCGGTCAACATTCCGGTCGGCCTGGCCGCCCTGGCGCTGGCCGCCCGGGCGCTGCCGGCCAATCCGCTGTCGAGCAGGCCGTTCGATGCCATCAGCGCGCTGCTCAACGGCCTGACGTTCGGCCTGGTGTTCACCGGCATCGACGTGATGACGCGCACGGCCGCCAAGCTGTCGGGCATGGTGGAGCTGGGCCTAGGCCTGCTGTTCGGGACCATCCTGGTTCGGCGCGAGTGGCCCCGCCCCCGTCCGCTGGTGCCGTTCGACCTGCTGCGCATCCGGCTGTTCGCGCTGTCGATCGCCACCTCGATAGCGGCCTTCGCCGCCCAGACCCTGGCGATCGTCTCCCTGCCCTTCCACTTCGAGCTGACTCTGCACCGATCGCAGGTCGCCACCGGCCTGCTGCTGACGCCCTGGCCCGCCGCAGTGGCGGTGATGGCGCCCCTGGCGGGTTGGCTTTCGGACAAGGTGGCGGCGGGGCAGCTTTGCGCCATCGGATTGGCGGCCATGGCGGTCGGTCTGGCCGCTCTGGCCGTGACGCCGCCGGCCGCCAGCGACCTCGACATCGTCTGGCGGATGGCGCTGTGCGGGGTCGGTTTTGGCCTGTTCCAGGCCCCCAACAACCGGATGATGCTGACCGCCGCGCCCCGCGAGCGGGCCGGCGCCGCCGGCGGCATGCTGGGAACCGCCCGCCTGACCGGCCAGACCCTGGGCGCGGTGCTGACCGCGACTCTGTTCGAACTGTTCCAAAGCCGGGGCGAGACCTTTGCCCTGGAGGCGGCGGCGGGGTTCGCGCTGGTGTCGGCGGGGGTCAGTTTGCTGCGGCGTGGCGGGACGGGCGGCGATGGGGTGCAGGCGGTGTCGGCGAGGTAGCTGCAGGTCTGGTGAAGGAGGTTGCGAAATGGCAACTTCCCGGCCGCATCCGGGCAACTTCCGGGCCGCGGCAGGGCCGCATCCTGGCAACATATTGGCCGCATTTGGCAACATCCTGGCCACATGCGGGCCGCTTTTTGGCAACGGATTGGCCGCGGTTGGGCAACCGGGCGATTGTTCAAGTTATTGTTTTTACACGGTTTCAAGAATCGTCACTGGTTGTTTTGGCAACAATTTCGATGATTAGGCGGCCGAATGGGAACAGGAAGGTGTTGAAAGGCCGCTAGATATCTCTTTCTGCAATATTTTTCCGAAAATGTCAAGGGCAAGCCCGGCCACGCGCAGGAGTCCCATCTGCCGGTGTTCCTGTGATAAACTCCGAGAATGGAAAGGCAGGCCATATTGAACCGACTCCGCGACCATGAGGCCGCCCTGCGCGCGCGGAGTGTCGCGCACGTGGCTCTGTTCGGTTCGCGCGCCAGGGGCGACGATCGACCGGGGAGCGATATCGACATCATGATCGACATAGAGCCCACGGCGCCCATCGGGGTCTGGGACTATGCCGGACTCAAGGCCTATATCGCCGGCCTGTTCACGGGGCCGGTGGATGTGGTCAACCACGCCGCTCTAAAGCCCTATCTCCGCCCGGGGGCCACGGCCGACGCGGTCTATGCCTTTTAGATCGGCGGACGCAGCCGTTACGAGCGGCGGGGCTAGAATAGCGGGATTGGTGGCGGGGAAGACGACCGTTTTTGTTGTGGGGGCGACATAGGGCTTCCGCCACGGATCGCGGGGGGGCGCCTTGGGGTGGTTGTGAAAGCGCTGAAACTCGATCGACCGTTGAAGGTCCGCCTAGCCGTGGCGCGGATATGTGGGGCGCCGCGCCATGCGCCTTGAAGACCTGAAGCCGGGCGCCCGCATCCAGGGCCTGGCCGGCGCCGAGCCAGCCGAAGTCGTGAGCGCCAGCTGGTTCGGCGAACAGGCGGTCGATGTGGTGTTCCGCGTCGGCGGGCGGGTCGATCAGCGCATCGTGTTCCGCACCGACGAGCCCAGTCTGACTCTCGCTGGAGCGGGCCGAGCGTTCAGCTTCGACGGCGATGGCGAGACCCTGCGCCTGGCGTCCGAGGCCCTGCGCATCCGCCTCGCCTATCTGTTCGATCCCTACCTCGCGGTGCACGCATCGACGATCGAAGCGCTGCCGCACCAGATCACCGCCGTCTACGGCGAGATGCTGCCCCGTCAGCCTCTGCGCTTCCTGCTCGCCGACGACCCCGGCGCTGGCAAGACGATCATGG
>JANYFU010000250.1 GCA_025359665.1 Caulobacteraceae bacterium | reverse complement strand
TGCCTGACGGGCGTCAAGGGTCACTGGCGGCGGACCTGGAAACTCGGCGCGGGTTCGGCGCTCGCGCCGATCCGGCTGTGAGCGGAGAGGGCCTGATGCAACGGCAAAAACTGGTTGTGATCGGCAATGGCATGGCCGGATGCCGGGCCGTGCAGGAGGTGCTGAAGCGGGACGCCGGCCGCTACGACATCACCATCTTCGGCGCCGAGCCTCGGGTGAACTACGATCGGATCATGCTCTCACCGGTGCTGGCGGGGGAAAAGACCTTCGCCGACATCGTGATCAACGACGAGGCCTGGTACCGCGACAACGACATCACCTTGCATACCGGCCGCGCGGTCCTGGCCATCGACCGCGAGGTGGGGTGCGTCCGCGCCCAGGGTGGCCTGGAGGTCCGCTACGACCGACTGATCCTGGCCACGGGTTCCGACCCCATTCGCCTGCCGCTTCCCGGGGCCACCCTCAGAGGGGTGGTCACGTTCCGCGATCTCGATGACGTGGAGGCGATGATCGGCGCGGCGAACGGCGACTCGCGCGCCGTGGTGATCGGCGGCGGGCTGCTCGGCATCGAGGCCGCCCATGGCCTGGTCAGACGGGGCATGGCCGCCACCGTGGTGCACCTGATGGACGTGCTCATGGAGCGTCAACTGGACACCTCGGCAGGGTTTCTGCTGGCCGGCGCCCTGGCCGAGCGCGGCGTGGAAACCGTGCTCGGCGCCGTCTCCGAGGAGATCGTCGGCGTGGACGGCCAGGTTACGGGCCTGCGCCTTAAGGACGGCCGCTTCCTGCCTTGCGACCTGCTGGTCATGGCCGTCGGCATCCGCCCGAATACGGCCCTGGCGAAGCAAGCCGGCCTGACCGTGAACCGGGGTGTCATCGTGGACGACGCCATGACCACCAGCGATCCGGCCATACTGGCGGTAGGCGAGTGCGTTGAGCATCGCGGCCTTTGCTATGGCCTGGTGGCGCCGATCTGGGACATGTGCCGCACCCTGGCCGACACGCTCACTGTCGGCGGCGGCGGCTATCAGGGCTCGGCGTTGTCCACCCGCCTGAAGGTGTCCGGCGTGGACGTGTTCTCGGCCGGCGATTTCGGTGGCGGCGAGGGGTGTGAGGACATCGTGTTCCGCGACGCCGGACGCGGGGTCTACAAGCGCGTCGTGCTGCGACAGGGACGCTTGGCGGGCGCGGTGCTGTTTGGCGACGCCGCCGACGGCGCCTGGTATTTTGAATTGATGCGGTCGGCGAAGGATGTCGCCGATATCCGCGAAACCCTGATCTTCGGCCAAGCCATCACGGAGGGCCTTCGAGGCCTGGACCCTAGCGCGGCCGTTGCGGCCATGTCCGACGACCAGGAGGTCTGCGGCTGCAACGGCGTCTGCAAGGGCCAGATCACCATGGCCATAGCCGACCAGGGTCTGGCCACCCTCGACGCGGTGCGCGCGGTGACCAAGGCCTCGGCCTCCTGCGGGTCCTGCACGCCCCTGGTGGAGCAACTGCTCAAGCTCACCTTAGGTGATGGCTTCCAGGCCCAGACCGGGCCGGCCCCGATCTGCAAGTGCGTCGGTCACAACCACGACACCGTCCGGCGCGCCATCGTGGCCGACCAGCTCAAGTCGATCCCGGCGGTGATGCAGGCCCTGGAATGGACCACGCCCGATGGCTGCGCCGCCTGCCGGCCGGCCCTGAACTATTACCTGATCTGCGCCTGGCCGGGCGACTATCGCGACGACAAGCAGTCGCGTTTCATCAACGAGCGAGTCCACGCCAACATCCAGAAGGATGGGACATTTTCCGTCGTTCCCCGCATGTGGGGTGGCGTGACCTCGGCGGCGGAGCTTCGCGCCATCGCCGATGTCGTCGACAAGTTCGCCATTCCCACCGTCAAGGTCACCGGCGGCCAGCGCATCGACCTGCTGGGGGTCAGGAAGGACGATCTGCCCGCCGTCTGGGCCGACCTGAACGCCGCCGGCATGGTCTCGGGCCATGCCTACGCCAAGGGTCTGCGCACCGTGAAGACCTGCGTTGGAACCGACTGGTGCCGGTTCGGGACCCAGGACTCCACGGGCCTCGGCGTGCGTCTGGAGAAGTTCATGTGGGGGTCGTGGACCCCCGCCAAGGTCAAGATGGCGGTGTCGGGCTGTCCTCGGAATTGCGCCGAGGCCACCTGCAAGGACGTCGGCGTTATCTGTGTCGACAGTGGCTACGAAATCCATATCGGCGGCGCGGCTGGTCTGCATATCCGAGGCACGGAAATTCTCACCCGGGTCGCCACCGAGGACGAGGTGGTCTGGACGATCTGCGCTTTGGTCCAGCTCTACCGCGAGCAGGGCTGGTATCTTGAGCGGATCTACAAATGGATGGCCCGCGTGGGCCTCGACGCCATCAAGGCGGCGCTGGCCGATCCAGCCGACCGGCGGACCCTGTACGACCGTTTCTCCTACTCCCAGCGGTTCTCCAGGATCGATCCCTGGGCAGAGAGGGTCGCCGGGCGGCACACCGAAGAGTTCAACCCCCTAAGTCGCCGCCTGGAGTTCGCACCCGCATGAACGCCCCCTTTGTGGAGGTTCTTCCTCTGGAACCCGCCATGACCTGGATCGATGTTGGTGCGGTCACCGACATACCGATGCGCGGAGCCAGACGGATTCCCGGTCCCGGTGGTGATATCGCCGTGTTCCGCACCGGCGACGGCCAGGTTTTCGCGCTTTTGGACGTTTGTCCGCACAGGGGCGGGCCGCTCAGCCAAGGCATCGTCCATGGTCGCTCGGTCACCTGTCCGCTCCACGGCCGCGTCATCGATCTGGCCACCGGCGAAGGGCTGGGAGCCGACCGAGGCGGGGGCTGCGCGCCGACCGCGCCGCTCCGGGTCGTCGATGGTCGGGTGCTGCTCGGGCTTTGCCAGACCTGACCATGGCCGATGGTTCGCTCAGCCCATTGACCCGCACGACCTGTCCCTATTGCGGCGTGGGTTGTGGCGTGTCCGCCCGAGCGCTCGATGGTCGCCGGCTGGCTCTGGGCGGCGATGAAGCCCATCCGGCCAATTTCGGGCGTCTGTGCTCCAAGGGCGTGACGCTTGGCCAGACGGTCGACCTGGGGGGGCGGCTGCTTTCCCCGATGGTCGATGGCAAGCCGGCCTCCTGGACCGAGGCGATTGCACTTGTGGCGCGGCGGTTTTCGGAAACCATCGCCCGTCATGGGCCTGATTCCGTCGCCTTTTATGTTTCGGGCCAACTGCTGACCGAGGACTACTACGCGGCCAACAAGCTGATGAAAGGCTTCATCGGGTCGGGCAATATCGACACAAATTCCAGGCTTTGCATGGCCTCGGCCGTCGTCGCCCATAACCTGGCGTTCGGCGCCGACTTGGTTCCCGGCTGCTACGAAGACCTCGACCTTGCCGACCTGGTGGTGTTTTCCGGGCACAACGCCGCCTGGACCCACCCGGTGCTGTTTCGCAGGATGGAACAGGCCAGGGCGCGAGGCCAGCGGCACGTGGTCATCGATCCCCGGCGCACCGACACCGCCGAGGACGCCGATCTGCATCTGGCCATAGCGTCACAAAGCGACGTACGGTTGTGGAACGGCCTGCTGGCCGACCTGATCCGACGCGGCGCGATCGATCGGGCTTACATCGACCAGCATGTCTCGGGGTTCCCCGAAGTCGCGGCGCAATTGGAGCGCGACGATCAGTCGCCGGCGGCGGTGGCGGCCGATTGCGGCGTCTCGCTGGGGGACCTTGAGCGTTTCTTCCTGTTGTTCGCCGAGACGCCCCGGACGGTCAGTCTGTTTTCGATGGGCGCCAACCAGTCGGCCCAGGGCGTCGCCAAGGGCCTCGCGATCCTGAACGCCCACCTGGCCACCGGACGGATCGGCAAGCCGGGCGCCTGTCCGTTCTCGATCACCGGACAGCCCAACGCCATGGGCGGGCGCGAGACCGGTGGTATGGCCACGACCTTGGCGGCGCACATGGGTTTCGACGCTGCTTCGCGTGGTCGCCTCGCCCGGTTCTGGGGCGCGCCCAGGGTCGCGGAACGGCCCGGTCTGAAGGCCGTGGAGATGTTCGACGCCGTGGCCGATGGCCGGATCAAGGCGATCT
>JANYFU010000157.1 GCA_025359665.1 Caulobacteraceae bacterium | reverse complement strand
CGAGGTTTTGCCGCTAACCGCAGGTTTTCTCCGGGTTAAGTTCCAAGGATGCCACCTATGATCATCAGCAAGCCGATAGACTACGCCCTGGATGGCAAGCCCCATCAGGGGCTTCTGGTTCACGACGACGCGCAAGCCACGCCAGGCCCGACCGTGTTGTCGTTTCACGCCTGGGATGGCAGATCCGAGGCGCACGACACGTTCGCTCACCGTCTGGCGGCCCTGGGCTGGACCGCGTTTTCCGTTGATCTCTATGGAAAGGGGGTGGTCGGAAACACCACCGAAGAGTGCCAGGCTCTTATGAACCCCCTGATCGGCGACCGCGCCCGGCTTAGGGCGATTTTGCTGGAGGCCGTTCAAGTGGTCGCGGCTCTGCCCGAGGTGGACGCGACGAGGATGGCTGCCATCGGCTTCTGTTTCGGTGGGCTCTGCGTGCTCGATCTGGCTCGTGCCGGCGCGCCGCTCAAGGGCGTCGCCAGCTTCCATGGTCTGTTCATACCGCCCGGCTTGCCGCTGGTGACGCCGATCGCCCCCAAGGTAGTCGCTTATCATGGCTGGTCGGACCCGATGGCCAAGCCCGATTCGGTGGTGGCCTTCGGCGAGGAATTCACCGCCGCCGGCGCCGACTGGCAGTTTCATGGGTTTGGCGGCGCTCTGCACGCCTTCATGAACGAAGGCGCCAACATGCCGGAAATGGGTATCCTCTATGACGCCAAGGTCGCGAAGCGCGCCTGGGATGGCATGGCGGGATTCCTGACCGAAGTGCTCGCCTAGCTCTCACCCCAGCGCGCCTTGCCGGCACGCAGCAAGGCGAGGAACTCATCGGTGCCCGGGCCGAACCGGGGCCAGATAACATTGGCCTTGGCGTCGAACACGACCTGGCCCTTGGGTTCAATGGCCACCATGTGAAGTTTGCTGCGTGCATGGACCAGAACCAGGTGGAAGCGCGCCATGTCCTTCCAGGCCCAGGCGCGAGTGGAGCCATTCATCTCCAGCACCACGCCGTTTCGGTCGAGTGTGAGCCGATCTGTCTTCCGTTGCGTCTCCACGATGCCGAAAACGCAGGCCCCGACCATGAACAGGAACGACAGGGTCGAGACCAGGCCTTTGGTATAGAAGGCTTCCAATGGCCATTTGGCCTGCAGTTCGAAAACCACCGCAAAAACCAGTTCCAACGCGATGATCAGGACGAAGACCATGGTCGGCGCCAGCTTCTTGGGCCGGAACTCCAGAGGCAGGTCGTCAAGCGAATGCGTCATAGTCCGTCGGCCATCCAGGCTGTGTGCGGATAAGTTTGGCGCAAATAGCATAGGGCAGCCGCGTCCGACCATCGGCCGGGCGCGGCCATCGGATCTATATCTTTTGTCCACGCCGGTTAGAGATGTCGCGGGTTCTGCCATTTAGAGATGTCAGGGCAGGGGGCCGGGGTCGGCCGAAGGGCGGGCGCGGAGCCCTCAAACCGCGCAGAGCCCGACCGCCCGGCCGACGCACAGAGGTTCAGCTGAGATCTTGTTTCGAGCGCGCCAGCAGGCGCGCGAGCACGTAGAGCTGCCGCCAGGAAGTCGAAATTGGGAAGTTCGGCTTGGGGTTGGTTCCGGACCTCGCGCTAACGCACATCGAGCCTCGCGGCGATGAAGGCGCAGAGCTTGTCGGCGCGCCAGGTGGGCGCGACGTTGGAGAGCACGACGACCGTTGCTCGGTCGCCGCCGAGCATCCGAAAGCAGCCGTTCTCGCCAGGGCCGCCGCCATCATGGCCGACGTCACGCCGCCCTTCGGCGCTGCGATCCTCGAAACCGAGGGCATAGCGGCCGGACTCGCTCGTCACTTGTCCCGTGAGCAGCAACTCGGTGTGGGTCGCATCCAACAGTCGATGCGCGCTGAGGGCGTTTGCGAAAGCGATCATGTCGCCGACGGTGGAGTAGGCGCCTCCCGCAGGCGTGGCTGCGCCCGAGAATGGCGCTGGCGGCGGATTGTAGCCGGTGGACGTTTTCACATAGCGGGTCGCGAGCACGCTGCTCTTCTCCGGCTCGCCATTGAGGCCGCTGTGGGACATGCCGGCGGGACCAAAGACACGGCCGCGGAGATAGTCTTCGTAACTTTGGCCCGACACCGCCTCGACCACCCGGCCCAGGACGACGAATCCGTAGTTCGCATAGGCAAACCGCGATCCCGGCGCGAAGTCCGGTGCCCGAGCTCCGAATAGGGCGACGTAGTCCGCCGGTGTCTTCAGGGTCTGGTAGTTGTCGGCCCAGGTCTGGGACATGAAATCGCCCGCTCCGCCGGTGTGGGTCAGGAGCTGCCGCAAGGTCACAGTGTGGGCGAAGGCGGCGTTGGGGTAGTCCGGCAGGTAGGTTCCCAGGGCCGCGTCGAGATCCAGTCGTCCCGCCTGAGCGAGCTGCAGCACAGCCACCGCCGTGAACATTTTGCCCATGGACGCCATCCGGAACCTGGTCTGCAGGGTGTTGGCGACCCCGTGCTCGCGGTCCGAAAATCCGCCGGCATGCGCGTAGACGGCCCGGCCGGCCTCCGCGATCAGGACGGCGCCGGAAAAATCACCGACCGCGGCCACCTGTCGGTCGATCAAGGGGCCGATGACGGTGACGGGGACCCGGCGCGGCGGCCTGACGTCAGCGGGTCGTGCGATCGGCTCCACTGACAGACGGCCGATATTCTGGCCGGAACCGGGTTCGACATCGAGCGTCAATCGGAAATAGTCGTCCGCGAGCCTCGCCTTCACGACCTCGACAAGTTTCGTCTCCGTGGACTGCTCGACCTCGACGACCTCATATCCCCCTACCTGGGCGTGGCTATCTAGGTACTGGCCAGGCGTTTCCCGGGATGTTGGCCAATGCTTCCGAAGGAAGTCGGCGTAAGGTTCTGCCGCGCCGGCGTTGAAGGCCTTAAGATAGCCGCCGGCCAAGGCGCCCGGCGGGGTGGGTGGAGCCCGACCGGCGCCGTGAGACGTGGACGACGTCAGCACCGCGACCGCGACTGCGATCAAGATTGTGCGCTCCATTTCCAGCCCTGTTTTACAGGCGTAGTTCTAAAACTACGCCTGTAAAACATCTCTGCTGAACGTCCGCAACGGGTCTCGTGAGCGGTCTGTCACTTGCATCCAAGAAGCAGACTTAGCCTACGCTGAACATGTGCCCGGCCTGGTCGCGGCGCCCCGGACCCTTGCGGGTGCGTTGACCCGGCGGCTCGGCTTCCTGGCTTTGGCGGATCAGCGTCAGGAGGCCGCCGAGCCTCTTGTTTTCCAGCACCGCCGTCTCGGTGACACGCCGCAGCTTGTCAAAGGTCCGATAGGGCACGCTGCGGCCTTTGAAACGGACCTCCAGGCGCCCGTCGGGGAAGTCCACGACCTCGACCCGGCGGCCGACCGCGGCTTTGGCGAACTCCGACGGTTCGATCATGAAGAGGATGTTGTCGTACTGGAGGGTGAGGGACTGCGAAAGGGTCCGCTCGGCGCGCCAGGTGAAGGCATCGTCGAGCCGGTCCCTGGGCTGCATGGGCCGGTGCAGGTCCTTGTCGTTGAACGGCGCCTTGGCGAAGCGTGCGTTGTAGTCGGCCATGAAGGCCGGCAGGAAGGCATTGCCGTCGTCCATGGTGCTGACGCCAGCGAGACGTAGCTACTTCACCAGACGGTCCTGCAAGGTCTTGTTGGCGCGCTCGACGCGGCCCTTGGCTTGGCTGGAGTTGGCGCAGATGATCTCGATGCTAAGCGCCTTCAGGGCTCGGCCGAACTGGGTCATACCGTCGCCGTGCAGGCCGCTGGGCTTGTTGACCCGGAAGACCGCGTGCTTGTCGGTGTAGAACGCCACCGGCTTGCCGTGCTGCTCCAGATACCGCTGGGTCGCATTGAAGTAGGCGAAGGTCGACTCCGACTGCACGAACTGTAGGTGCATCAGCCGGCTGGTGGCGTCGTCGATGAAGACGAGCAGGGTGCATTGCGGGCCGCGATCCTCGAACCACCAATGCTCCGAGCCGTCGACCTGGACCAGCTCGCCGACGCACTCTCGCCGATAGCGCGGCTGGTAGACCCGGCCGCGGCGCTTGACCCGATCCGCCCAAAGGCCAGCGTCGAGCATCCACAGCCGCAGCGTCTCGCGGCTGACGGTGATGCCGTGGACCTCGCGCAGCTTCTCGGCAGCCAGGGTGGGACCGAAGTCCGTGTACTTTGCGCGGATCAGCTCCAGCGCCTGTTCCTTGAGGCCCGACGGCGCCTGACGGTTGCTCGGCCGGCCGCGCTTCTTGGAGATGAGCGCTGTTGCGCCTTGGTCTTTGTACGCCTTGGCCTGGCGCTGGACCTGGCGACGCTCCAGACCAAGCAGATCCGCTGCTGCCGAGGTGGTGAGGCGGCCGCTACCGAGATCGCGAAGGATCTCCAGCCGAGACAGCTCCTTGTCGCTCATGAAATGCAACGTCATCCTGGAGGCCTCCCGCGCAAACGCGAAAGAGGGTGACATCTCTAAATGGCACGGTGCGACATTACTAAATGGGCGCTACATCTATTTCGCGCCTAAGACATATTATCGGAAATTATGGGCCGGTTTATCGATCTGGCCCCGATCGGCGCCACGGACTACGATCCTGTTCCATGCAGGCCCTATCCTGGCTCAGTTTATGAATTTGATCGTGCGCGGCTTCCGCGCCGCGAACTATCGCTCGTTGCGCCAGATCACCTATCCCTTATCGCGGCTGGATGTGCTGGTGGGCGCCAACGGCGTGGGCAAGACCAACCTTTATCGCGCCCTGGAGTTATTGCGCGGCGCGGCGGAAAACACGCTTGGCGATCGTCTGGCGCGCGACGGCATGGCCTCCACCTTCTGGGCCGGCCCCAGACGGCGGAACGATCCGGTGGAAATCACCCTGTCCGTGTCCCTGGCGGACCCGGATGCCCGCGATCGACGTTCGGTCTTCGAATATGAGGTGGTTACGGGCTTTTCGGCAAGGTTCGCGGCCGTCGCGTTCTAGGACGAACCCCAGATCAAACAGGAGACACTCAGCTAGGTCATTGGCGGCCGCAGGGTTCGGCTGGTCGAGCGCAAGGGTCATTCCCTGGCGGCGCGCGACGAAACAGGCCGCCCGACCGACGTCGCGATCGACCTGCTGGCTTCGGAAACCATGCTCGGCCGCCTCGAAGACCCGTCATGCTATCCGGCGCTGGATCTGGTCCGCCGGACATTGCGCGGGTGGCGGTTCTATCATGATCTTCGCACCGACACCGACGCGCCCATGCGCCGACCGTGCGCGGCGCTCGCGACCCCGAATCTGACGTCGGACGGAGCCAATCTGGCGGCGGTGTCCTCCCGGATATGAGCCAGGGTAGCGAACAC
>JANYFU010000143.1 GCA_025359665.1 Caulobacteraceae bacterium | reverse complement strand
TGCTGTTGAGGATGAACAGGCCACCGGTATTGGTGGCCTCGATCAGGCCGGTGTTGGTCACCCCACCATTGACCTGGATAGTCAGCTGGCCGGTCTGGTTGGCGTTGATCACCCCGGCGGTCTCGTTGACCAGGGTCATGTTGCCGTTGCCGATATTGCCGACACCGGAGATGGTGTTGTTGACGTTGTCCAGCTCGTTCAGCGCGCCGCCGTTGGCGGTTATGTAGTTGTTACCGCCGCTGGCGAATACCACCTGGCCACCGCCGGTCAGGGTCGTGACGGGAGTCACGAGCCGCAATTCGGTCGCGTTTGCCACGCCCAGCAGATTGATTGTGCCGGCGTTGTTGATCGCGCCATAGAGGTAGATAAAAGTGTTGTTGTTGAGGTTGATATTGGTGCCCGACGTGATGTTCACGGGAGCCCCGGGCTGCGAGCCGTCGAAATAGGCGACCTGACCGGCGACGACGTCGATCTGCGCCCCGACGCCGGAGGTGAGCGTTCCGCCCGTAATCGAGGAGGCCTGCAGATCGACATGGGCGCCCGCGCCCGTCGCGGTAACTTGGCCGGCGTTGGAGTTGCCTGAATTGTCGATCGCGGTATTGAGGATGAAAAGGCCACCGGTGTTGGTGGCTTCCAGCAGGCCCTCGTTGGTAAAGGCGCCGTTGACCTGCACCGTCAGCGCGCTGGTCTGGTCGGCGTTGATCACGCCCGCGGTCTGGTTGTCGACGGTCAGGCTGCCGTTGCCAATATTCCCAACGCCGGAGAACGTATTGTTCACATTCACCAGTTTGTTGGCGGCGCCGGCGTCACCGAGCACATAGTTGTTGCCGCTGGTTCCCAGCACGACCTTGCCGCCACCGGTGAAGGTGGTCGCCGCTCCTCGGAGGCGAATTTCGGTGGCGTTGGCCGCGCCGTTGAGCACGATGCCCCCACCAGCCACCGTGCTGGTGTTGTTGAACGTCCCGCCGATATAGAGGAAGTCGTTGTTGCTGACCGAAATCTGGCCGGCGTTGGCCCCGCCGCCGGTGCCGTTGTTCAGGGCGAGGTTGGTGTTGGCCGCCATCAGGAGCGTGGCGTTGGCTGATGTCTTCAGGCTGTTGATTGTCTGGTTCTGCGAGGTGACGGTATAGGCGCCGCCGCCAAGGGTTCCCAGTGTGGCGTCATCGCTCGCGCCCGGGACCACGCCGCCGCTCCAACGGGCGGCGTTTGAGAATAGGTCGCTTACGGCGGTGAGCCAATTGATCGCAGCCATGTTCGTCTCCTGAGGATTGCGGTTGTCGCCCATGCGACGATCCGCCATGTTTAGGCATATTCAATTCAAGTCTATCGACTTCCAAATCGGCTGACTGTGGCCGATCTCACAAACCGGCGCCAAATTAACAATTGTCAAAGGCGATTCCGAAATCGTTTGATTCACGACATAGTTTGGAAAGCGGCGTGAGCGCCCTACAGCCGAAATTCGCGCACACCGAATGCTTGACCACCGGCACTATTGCCGCCATCCAATCCGCTAGAATACCCACGTTAGGCTTTCATCTTAGCGAGTGGTCCCGAGGCGCGCGTCACCCAAACGTATTAGGTCGCCAATTTATCCCGCTGGCCCGGTAGGAGTGGCGGCGGGTTAATCCAGGTGCACGCCGATCGCCCGCATCATCAAGCCCACCAGTTCGCTTTGCCGGTTGACGCCGGTCTTTTCGAACACATGGGTCAGGTGAACCTTGGCGGTGTTGGCGCTGATACCGAGCGTGGCGGCCGCCTCTCGCGGCGTTTGGCCCTCGAAGATCGCCAGGGCCAGCCGCGTTTCCGCGCCGGTCAGTCCGAACAGCCCGCGAAGCTTCTGCTCCGGCAGGGATACCCGAGCCTCGAGATCGGTGACGCAAATCAGAACCGAAGGGCCTTCATTGAGGGAAAACAGACGCCGCGAGCGGATCGGAGCGACCGTCAATGAAAGCGGCAGTCGTCGGCCAGCCGTCGCTAGGGCCATCGAGCCACCCGAACAATACCCGACATCGCGGGACGCCGCCGCCTGGATCAGAGCGCCCAGACGCCGCGCGGCTTCCGACGTGCGGGCGCTCAGCCGGCCGCCGGACACAGTCAGGCCG
>JANYFU010000096.1 GCA_025359665.1 Caulobacteraceae bacterium | reverse complement strand
GAACTTCGCCTCGGCCGCCGCCGGCATCGCGGTCGCCGCGGCTCTGGCGAGAGCTTTCGCGGCCAATCGCGGCGAGAGCCTCGGCAATTTCTGGACCGATCTGTTCCGTATAAATTTCTATATCCTGCTGCCGCTTTCCATCGTGGTGGCTTTCGCGTTCGCCGCGCTCGGGGTTCCTCAGTCGTTGCTGGCGCATGTCGACGCCCACAGCATCGAGGGCGCCAAACAATCGATCGCCCTGGGGCCGATCGCCAGCCAGGAAGCCATCAAGCAACTGGGCACCAATGGCGGGGGCTTCTTCAACGCCAATTCTTCCCACCCGTTCGAGAACCCCAGCGCCATCACCAATCTGATCGCGATGGTCAGCATGAACGTTCTGGCGTTCGCCTGCGTGGTCGCCTTTGGCCGCGTGGTCGGTCTGCGCAAGGAAGCGCGGGCCCTGGTCGTGGTCATGACCATCATGGTCGGTGGCGCGGCTGGCGGCATCTATTGGGCCGAAACCCAGCCGACGCCGGCGCTGATGGCCGCCCATGTGCAGTCCTCGCCCAACATGGAGGGCAAGGAGGTTCGCTTCGGCGCGCCCTCGACCTCGGTGTTCGCCGCCATGACCACTGGCGCGTCCTGCGGCGCCATCAACGGCTGGCACGAAAGCTTCACACCCCTGGGTGGCGGCATCGCGATGTTCATGATCCAGCTCGCCGAGATGCTTCCGGGCGGGGTCGGGTCGGGGCTCTATGGCATGATCGTGATGGCGCTGGTGGCGGTGTTCGTCGCCGGCCTGATGGTCGGCCGAACCCCAGAATATCTCGGTAAGAAGATCGAAGCCCGCGAAATGAAGCTGGCCATGCTTTCGGTGCTGGTCCTCACCACCTCCATCCTGATCTTCGCCGCCGTCGCCGCTGTCCTGCCCATCGCCTTGAAGACTGTTTCGACCGGTGGACCACATGGCCTGTCCGAGCTGCTCTACGCCTACACCTCGGCGACTGGGAACAACGGCTCGGCGTTCGGAGGGCTGGGATCCAACCAGTACTGGAACGTCACCATGGCGATCGCTATGTGGCTGGGCCGTTTCGGCTATGCGGTGCCGGTGCTGGCCATCGCCGGTGGCCTGGTCGCCAAGCCTAAGCTCGAGCCGACCGCCGGCACGCTGCCGACCCATGGCACGCTGTTCGTCGGCCTGCTGATTGGGGTGATCCTGATCCTGGGCGGCCTGCAGTATTTCCCGGCCCAGGCGCTGGGACCCATCGTCGAGCATTTCCAGATGCTCGCCATCACCAAATCCTGATCGTCGATCATTCCAGCAAGGAATCTTGATCCCATGGCTTCCGCCGTCACCGCCGCCGGCCCGCAAGGCGCCATGCTTCGGCGCGCCGCTCTTGACGCCCTCGTCAAGCTCGATCCGCGCAAGCTCGCCGGCAATCCCGTCATCCTCGCCACCGAAGTGGTGGCCGCCCTCGCCACCGTTTCACTGGTGGATGCGGTCGTCCATCATACCGATGTGTTGTTCGCACTGCAGATCGCGCTCTGGCTCTGGGCCACGGTGCTGTTCGCCAACTTCGCCGAGAGCGTCGCCGAAGGCCGGGGCAAGGCCGCTGCCGACAGTCTGCGCGCCGCCCGCGTCACCACCAAGGCCAAGCTGATCGTCGATCCCGCAACGAACCTGACCGTGCTCACACCGTCCCACGAACTGATCCCGGGAAACCTGGTGCTGGTTGAGGCCGGCGATGTCATTCCGGCCGACGGCGAGATCGTCGAGGGCGTGGCCTCGGTCAACGAATTGGCGATCACCGGAGAGTCCGCGCCGGTGATCCGCGAGAGCGGCGGCGACCGGTCCGCGGTCACCGGGGGCACCACCCTGGTGTCCGACTGGCTCAAGATCCGCGTCACCTCGGGACCCGGCACCAGCTTTCTGGACCGCATGATCGCGATGGTCGAAGGCGCCAATCGCCGCAAGACCCCCAATGAGATCGCGCTGGCGGTATTGCTGGCCGGCCTGACCCTGGTGTTCATGATCGCGGTGGTCAGCCTGCTGGGCCTTGGCCAGTATTCGGGCGTCAAGCTCGATCCTCTGGTGCTTGGCGCGCTGTTCGTCTGCCTGATCCCGACCACCATCGGCGGCCTGCTCTCGGCGGTGGGTATCGCCGGGATGGACCGGCTGTTGAAGGTCAACGTCCTGGCCACTTCGGGCCGCGCGGTCGAGGCGGCGGGGGACGTCGATACGCTGCTGCTCGACAAGACCGGCACCATCACCTTCGGCAACCGCATGGCGACCGAAGTCATCGCCGCGCCGGGCGTGCCGGAAGATCGGGCCCTGCAGGCCGCGGTGATGTCCTCGATCGCCGACGAGACCGCCGAGGGGCGCTCGATCCTGGAGCTGGCGCGTGAGAAGCACGGCCTGTCGATACCGCCGCCGGCGACCTTCACCTCGATCCCGTTCAGCGCCACCACCCGTCTGTCGGGTCTGGACACCGCCGACGGTCAATGGCGCAAGGGCGCCGTCGACGCCATCTACCGCCTGGTCGGGCTGGCTCCCGCCGATGTTCCCACCGAGGTCGCCGCGGCGGTGGATCGTATCTCCCGCTCGGGTGGCACGCCCCTGGCCTGCGCGCAGGATGGACGCCTGATGGGCGTCATCCACCTGAAAGACGTGGTCAAACCCGGTGTGAAGGAGCGGTTCGCCGATCTGCGCCGCATGGGTCTTCGCACCGTGATGATCACTGGCGACAACCCGATCACCGCCGCCACCATCGCCTCGGAGGCCGGGGTCGATGACTTTCTCGCCGAGGCGACGCCGGAGGACAAGCTGCGCCTGATCCGCGAGGAACAACAGAAGGGCCGGCTGGTGGCCATGTGCGGCGACGGCTCCAACGACGCCCCGGCCCTGGCTCAGGCTGACGTCGGCGTGGCGATGCAGACCGGCACCCAGGCCGCCCGCGAGGCCGGCAACATGGTCGATCTCGACAGCGATCCGACCAAGCTGATCGAGATCGTCGAGGTCGGCAAGCAGCTGCTGATCACCCGCGGCGCCCTGACCACCTTCTCGATCGCCAACGACGTGGCCAAGTATTTCGCCATCATCCCGGCGATGTTCGTGGTCGCCCTGCCGGCCCTCGGCGCGATCAACATCATGGCGCTGTCCAATCCGCACAGCGCCATCCTCTCGGCGGTGATCTTCAACGCCCTGGTGATCATCGCCCTGATCCCGCTGGCCCTGCGGGGGGTCAAATACCGGGCCATCGGCGCCGGGGCGCTGCTGTCGCGCAATCTGCTGATCTACGGGCTCGGCGGCGTTGTCGCGCCCTTCATCGGGATCAAGGCCATCGACCTGCTGATCCACGCCATCAATCTCGCCTAGAGGTTCACAAAATGCTCAAAGACCTTCGCCCGGCCATCGTCAGCATGGTGCTGTTCACCCTGTTCTTCGGCTTGGCCTATCCCCTGGCGATGACCGGCGCCATCGGCGCCATCTTCCCCACCCAGGCCGGGGGCAGCCTGATCAAGGACGCCTCCGGCCAGGTCATCGGCTCATCGCTGATCGCCCAGGGGTTCGCCAAGCCCGAGTATCTGCACCCCCGGCCCTCGGCGGCCGGAAACGGCTATGATCCGCTGAGTTCCGGGGGAACCAACATGGGTCCGCTGGACAAGAAACTGATCGACCGCGTGAAGGGCGACGCCGCCACCATCGCCAAACAGGACAACGCCCAGTCGATCCCCGCTGACGCCGTGACCACCTCCGCCAGCGGCCTCGATCCGGACATTTCACCGGCCAACGCCACCCTGCAGGCGGCGCGGGTCGCGTCGAGTCGCGGCGCGCTGGTCGCCGATGTTCAGGCGATCATCAACGCCCATACGACGCAGCCCTTCCTCGGCTTCGTCGGCCAGCCCGCCGTCAATGTGCTGGCGGTCAACCGCGCCCTCGACCAGAGCTTTCCGATGGCGCACCCTAAGGCCCCGTGACACCAGCTGAGCCGCCCCGTCCCGATCCCGACGCCCTCCTCAAAGAGGCCAGGAAGCAGGG
>JANYFU010000045.1 GCA_025359665.1 Caulobacteraceae bacterium | reverse complement strand
CAATGTGGTGGTCGGCCTGCTGATCGCCTGGGTGCTTAGCCGCTACCAGTTTCCCGGCCGGCGGGTGGTGGACGCTTTGGTTGATCTGCCATTTGCCCTGCCCACGGCCGTAGCCGGCATAGCGCTGGCGACACTTTACGCCCCGAACGGCTGGATCGGGTCGCTGCTGGCGCCGCTTGGCCTGAAGGTGGCGTACACACCCTTCGGTGTCTTTGTGGCGTTGCTCGCCGTAGGTCTGCCGTTTGTGGTCCGCGCTGTGCAGCCCATCCTTGACGATCTGGACGTCGGTTTCGAAGAGGCCGCGCACACTCTCGGCGCTGGGCCGATCCAGAGATTTGTGCGCGTGATCCTTCCCGCCCTGACGCCGGCCCTGCTGACCGGCTTCGCCCTGGCGTTCGCGCGGGGCGCCGGCGAGTATGGCTCAGTGATCTTCATTGCCGGCAACATGCCTGGAATCTCCGAGATCGCACCGCTCGTCATCGTCACCCGTCTTGAGCAATATGACTATTCGGGCGCGGCCGCGGTCGGCCTCGCGATGCTCGCGGTCTCCCTTTTGGTTCTGATCGCGGTCAACGCGCTGCAGATCCTGCTGTCGGGGAAGGGCGCCCGATGATCGCGCGCTCACACCAGCTGCAGCGCGTCGATGGTCCGATACCGATTCTGCTGCTCACCGTGGCTCTGGCCTGGCTCGCCCTGATCATCGGGGCTCCGCTGGTTACGGTGCTCACCGAGGCCTTATCCAAGGGTCTGGAGACCTTCCTGGCGACCTACAAGGAGCCGGACGCCCTGGCGGCCATCCGGCTCACCCTGATCGTGGCCGCGATCGCCGTGCCGCTCAACTGCGCCTTCGGCCTTGCCGCGGCCTGGTCGATCGCCAAGTTCGACTTCCAGGGGAAGGCGTTGTTGTTGACGATCATCGACCTTCCTCTCTCGATGTCGCCGGTGGTCTCGGGCTTGGTGTGGGTGCTGCTGTTCGGCGCTCGCGGATGGTTTGGCCATGACCTCGATGTCGCCGGGATCAAGATCATCTTCGCCCTTCCGGGCATCGTTCTCGGCACCATCATCGTCACCGTGCCGCTGATCGCGCGTGAATTGATTCCGTTGATGACCGAGCAGGGCGTGGACGAGGAACTAGCCGCGACCAGCCTCGGCGCCGGCGGCTGGACCGTATTTCGCCGGGTGACCCTGCCAAACATCCGCTGGGCGCTGTTGCATGGCGTCCTGCTTTGCAATGCCCGAGCGATGGGCGAGTTCGGAGCGGTGTCGGTACTGTCCGGCCACATCCGTGGCATGACCGAAACGCTGCCGCTGCATGTGGAGTCGCTCTACAACGACTACGACTTCGTCGGAGCCTTCGCGGCGGCGACGCTTCTGGCCGGCCTCGCCGTTGTCACCCTGGTGGCCAAGACGGTTCTTGAGCAATTGATCCGAGCCGCCTCCACGCAGAAGCCGGCCTGAAGAGAGGCGCCCCATGACCCTGACGATAGACGGCATCTTCAAGCAGTTCGGCCAGTTTCCGGCGCTTGCGGGCGTTTCGCTAGAGGCGCGCGACGGCGAGTTCCTGTCACTGCTTGGCCCGTCGGGATCGGGTAAGACCACCCTTCTGCGGGTGCTGGCTGGCCTCGACAAGCCCGACCATGGCTGCGTGTTCCTCGACGGGGTGGACTTCCTCGCCCTCAGCGCCCGCGAGCGACGGATCGGCTTGGTGTTCCAGCAATATGCCTTGTTCCGTCACATGACGGTGGCCAAGAATATCGCCTTCGGGCTCGAGGTGCGGCCCCGCCGCTCCCGCCCCTCGGCCGCCGCCATCAAGGCCCGGGTGGAAGAACTGCTCGCGCTGACCCAGATCGAGGGTCTGGGTGGGCGCTATCCAGCCCAGCTCTCGGGAGGCCAGCGGCAGCGGGTCGCGGTGGCGCGGGCGCTTGCGGTCGAACCGAGGCTGCTGCTTCTGGACGAGCCGTTCGGGGCGCTCGACGCCAAGGTGCGCAAGGAGCTTCGCGGCGAGTTGCGACGCATCCATGACGCCACGGGGGTCACCACGATACTGGTCACCCACGATCAGGAAGAGGCCATGGACCTGGCCGACCGTGTCGTATTGATGAACCAGGGACGGATCGAGCAGATCGGCTCCCCGGCCGAGCTGGACCAGACGCCAGCGTCACCGTTCGTCTTTACCTTCCTGGGCGAGACCAATCGTCTCAATTGCGAGGTGCTCTCCGGATATGCGCGGTTCGATGGGTTCGCCGCTCCGGTCGTGACGCCGGCTCGCCCAGCGGACGGCAAGGCCGAAGCCCTGTTCCGGCCGGAGGACACTCGCCTTGATGGCGGCGCGCACGCCGAAGGCTTGCCGGTTCGCATCGTCGAAATTCACGGCCGGGGTTCTTTGCGCTTGATAGAATGTCAGGCTTTGAGCGGCCATCGGCTTACGGCGGAGCTTCCGGAGACGCTCGCGGCGCAGTTCGAAGTCGGCCAGCGTGTGCGGCTGGCCGCTCGTCGCGTCGTGCTGGCGTCCGGAGCCGGGGAAACGGTGGCCGGCGATCCTGTCAAGCTCGTCGCCGCGAAAGGCCCGGCCGCGACCAGCGCGATTTAACAATTTGCAACCATATCAGCTAGCCATAAGAATTCAGGGGATATCAAAAATGCATACAACCAACCGTCCGACGTCCGTCGGGTTCCGAACCATTCTCACCGCTGGCGTTTCGGCCGTGGCCATTCTCTGCGGTTCATCGGCCTTTGCCGCGCGTCCCAGCGATGCCGATGCGCGCATCGCCCGCCTGGAAGCCGCCGTCGCCTCGCTGCAGGCGCAAGTGCAGGCACAGGAGGCGTTGGTGCAGGCGCAGAAGGCTCAGGTGCAAGCGCAGACCGACGCGGTGGCCGAGAATGCCGCTCTCAAGGACGAGGTGAATGACCTGCAGGCGCAGCTCGGTGACCTGAAGACCTCTACGGTGGCCCAGATCAAGACCTTGACGCCTCAGGGACCCGCCCCGACGGCGGTCGCCACCCTTGGCAAGGACTCATCCAAGCAGGAGGTCGGCATCGCCAGCGCCGACGGCAAGTTCAGCCTCAACCTGTATGCTCTCGTGCAGCTCGACGCCGCGCTCTACGATCAGCGCGCGCCCGGCCCGCTCGTCTCTGATTTTCGTCGCAGCGGGCCAGCCCTGGGCTTCAGCGCCGCCAATGCCGACCTCACCCACGCGCGAAAGCTCAAAAGCGGCGCTGAATTCCGGCGCGCCCGGTTCGGTTTCCAAGGCAACGCTTTTGGCGACTTCCAATACCGGATCGTGGCCGACTTCGGGGGGCCTGGGGTCGAGAACGCCGGCCAGCTCTATGAAGCCTGGGCGCAGTACAACGGGTTCAAGCCGTTCAAACTACGCGTCGGCGCCTTCGCGCCGCTGGAGGGTCTTTCCGATCAGGACTCCACCGCCGCCCAGCCGCTGCTCGATCGCCCAGCCTCCTCCGACATCGGGCGGGGGTTGGGGGCCGGCGATACCCGTATAGCCGCCCAGCTGTCCGCCGGCGGCGACCACTGGCTGGCGTCAGCCGCTATCACCGGGCGCACGATCGGGGTAGCCAACAGCGCCGCCTTGGGGACGGCGCAGACCTATGGCGATCAGATGGCGTTTGTCGGCCGCGTCGCGGTGACCCCCTTCTACGGACATGACTGGAGGATCCACCTGGGGGCCCACGCCACCTATGTTGATCGGCCTGCCGACACCGCTGGGCCGGCCTTGACCGGAGCGTCGCCGGCGACCCGCACGGCAGTGTCGTTCAGCGACACGCCTGAACTGCGGGTGGATGCTACGAAGCTGATCAACACCGGCAATATCGACGCAAAGCACGCTGATAACGAGGGCGCCGAATTCGCCGCCCAATGGCGCTCGTTTCTGTTCCAGAGCGAATACGACCACTTCCACGTGCAGCGCCTCGCGGTCGGGGTCACCAATCCGCACTTCGAAGGCTACTACTTCGAAGGCAGTTGGGTCGTCACGGGCGAGGCGCGCAAGTACAATTCAGGTAACGCGGCGTTCGATGCGCCGGCTGTCACTCATCCGTTCGGCAAGGGCGGCGGCATCGGCGCGGTGGAGCTCACCGTGCGCTACGCCGACATGGACCTGAACTATCACGCCGGCCGGCAGGGAACACTCGCGGCGCTGGACGCCATTCGTGGTGGCGAAAGCGAAATCTGGACCGCGGGGGTCAACTGGTATCTGAACCCGTATCTGCGCATCGCCTTGGAAGGCCAGGATGGGCGTATTCGCCGCCTGTCCCCCGACCCGGTCAATCTCACGGGCGTCTATCAGACCCCGCTGGGAGCCCAGATCGGCTCGCACTTCAACGCGTTGGCGGTGCGCACTCAGGTCGGCTTCTGAGGAAGCTCTTCCCTGCATCCCAACCTCAAATCACAAGATCGGATCCAATGACCCATATCCTCACCCACCTCCAGCCGAGCCGCCGTGGCGTGCTGGCCGCCGCGGCCCGCGGATCGGCTTTGATCGCCGCGCCCTCTCTGCTGGGTGGTGTAGCCCAGGCTGCAAGTCCGCTCACCCTCCTGAACGTGAGCTACGACCCCACGCGGGAACTCTATAAGGACATCAACGCCGCCTTCGGCGGCTATTGGAAGAGCAAGACCGGCCAAGCCGTCACGATAAACCAAAGCCACAGCGGCTCGGGGGCGTCGGCCCGGGCGGTGATCGATGGCCTGCAGGCGGACGTCGTAACCCTAGCACTGGCGGGCGACATCGACGAGATCGCCCTCCGCGCTAAGCTGTTGCCGGCCAACTGGCAGTCGCGCCTGCCGAACAACTCGACGCCCTATACCTCGACCGTGGTGTTCCTGACCCACAAGGGTAATCCCTGGAAAATCCACGATTGGGGCGATCTCCTGAAGCCAGGCATCAGCGTGATCACTTCCAATCCGAAGACCTCGGGCGGCGGACGCTGGGCCTATCTGGCCGCGTACGCCTACGGGCTCTCCAAGGGCGGCGACGCCGCGGCGCGTGACTACATCACGCGCCTCTACCAAACGGTGCCGGTGCTTGATACCGGCGCTCGGGGCTCGACCACCACCTTCGCGAAGCGCGGCCTGGGCGACGTCCTGCTCTGCTGGGAGAACGAAGCCTATCTGACGATCGGGGAGTTCGGCCCGAATTTCCAGATCGTCTACCCGTCGCGTTCGATCTATGCCGAGCCGCCCGTCGCCGTGGTCGACAAGAATGTCGATCGTCACAAGACCCGCGCCCTGGCCGAGGCCTATCTGAACTTTCTATATACGCCGGTCGCGCAGGACATCATTGGTAAGCATCATTTCCGTCCGATACTGCCGGCGGCGAAGGCCAAATACGCCAGTGGTTTCAAGCAGATCCCGATGGTGACGGTCAACGACACGTTCGGAGGATGGACCAAAGCCTCCAAGATTCACTTCGCGGACGGCGGCCTCTTCGACAAGCTCTACAAGCCGTCGTAACCGGCTAGATCTCGGACGCACCGCTGCCCGCCGTCAGGGGTGTCGCCAGTCCGGTTGACAGGTCGTCGACGGTAGAGGATCGGAGTGAATGATCCCCACCCCGGCTTCTCTGCGGCTCGGCGGTTCTCGGCGCGCCGGCGAGGACCGGCTGGCCCTACTTGAAGCGATCGCCAAACGTGGTTCTATCACCGCCGCCGGCGAGGAGATCGGCCTCGGCTATCGGGCCGCCTGGGACGCGGTTCAGGCGTTGAACAATCTCTTTCCGCGACCCCTCGTCAGCGCCCAGGCGGGTGGCCGTTCGGGCGGCGCCGCGGGCCTGACGCCAGAGGGCGTGGCGGCCTTGAACGCCCTGCGTCATGTCCAAGCAGAGATTAGCCTGGCCATGGATCGCCTCGGCGCCCGCCTGGCCGACGATCCGGGCGCTCACGCCGTCGCTGAAACCTGGAGCCTGCTCATGCGAACCAGCGCCCGCAACGCCCTCCGGGGCAAGGTCAGGACTCTCGCCGATGGCGCGGTCAACGCCGAGGTCGTGGTGGATATCGGCCAAGGTCTTGAGATCGTGGCCACAATCACCCGTCCAAGCGTGGAGGCTCTCGGCCTGAGGGTTGGTTCGGAGGTCATCGCCATGATCAAGGCCAGTTTCGTGATACTGGTCGCCGGGGACGCGCCGATCCGCGTTTCCGCCCGCAATCGCCTGGCCGGAACGGTGATCGCCCTGGATGAGGGCGCGGTGAACAGCGAGGTCGCCCTGGAGCTGGCCGACGGCAAGACCCTGATCGCCACCATCACCCGCCGAAGCGTCGAGGACCTGGGCCTGAAGCTCGGCGACCGCGCCACGGCGCTGGTCAAGGCCTCACAGGTGATCCTGGCGGTTGAATAGTTGCTCGGCGCGGCGACGGAATGATCCCCCAGTCGTCGCCGTTGATCCCGCTGCTCTGAACAATCCTTCTCCGGGCGGAAACCCTCGGCGCGAACCGGAGTTCCTAGTCTGATCCTGTTCATTCGGGCCAGAAAATATTGGAGATTTCCATGGGAATCATAGCTTGGTTGGTTTTAGGTTTGGTGTCTGGATTCATTGCTAGCAAGATCGTCAATAAGACTGGCGACGGCTTGGTCATGGATATCATTCTCGGCATCGTCGGCGCTGTCGTCGGAGGGTTTGTATTCAACCAATTCTTTGGCGTCGCGGGCGTCACCGGCTTCAACCTCTATAGCATGTTCGTCGCCGTTGTCGGCGCGATCATCGTCCTGCTGATCTACCACCTGCTGGTGCGACGCAGGGTTTAATGTCCAATCCCGTCCAGAGCTCGCTCTGGACCCGAATCCGCTGAGAGATGACGATCAGCAAAGAAGGTATCGAAGGCGCGACGCAGAAGGGCTTGGACGCCGTTAAGGAAGTCGGGTCCGCCAAGGAAGCGGTCCGTAAAGCCAAGGACGCCATCTACAAGGCGACCAGATAGGCTTTACGCCAAGTCGATAAACGCGACAGAGAGTATTCTGCAATGGCCGTTGCATCGCTAACCCCCGACACCGGCCTGATCTCGCTGGCGAAGTCGTCGGTCGCCGATTTCATCGCGGCCGCCTCGGTCCCGGCCGCATCTGGGTTTGGCCGCCACCAAACCCGCGGCTGCCAAAGTCGCTACGGCCGGTTCCGTAGTCGCCCTCCCGCCGTGCAGTCGTTCGAGACGGTGTTAGTGTCCAGAGTGACCGCCCCGTTGAGCGCAATCGCGCGACCGCAGACGATCGAGGCGGACGTATCGAAGGTAATACTCTGATCGGCGATGATATTACCGACGACGCTTGTGCTTGTGCCGAGCGTCGCCGAGCTGCCGATTGGCCAATAAACGCCGCTGGATGGCGTGCCGTTTAAGACCATGACATCGGATCCGCTGGCGGTGGTGAGCGCGGAGCCGACCTGAAAGACGAAGTCGCCGCCCGGCTGGCTGGAGAAATCCAGGGTGAGCAGCCCGGTAAGCTGCGCCGACGATGAAAATCTGTAGACCCCTGGCGTAAGGGTCAGCCCGCCTAGGTCCTTACCGGTTAGGTCGGCGGCAAAGGGCAGGGTCGCGAGCGTTGTAAGCGCCGTTTTGGCGTCGTTTTGCGCCTGCAAGGCGACGGCGTCGCCCACGTGCGGTGCTCCCGTCAGAGTGATCGAGCCTTGACCAACGATCGCCAAGCCGGGCCAAACTCCCAGATCTCCCTTGATCGTGGTGGGGCCCGTGTTGGTCACGGTGGAGGCGCCCAGCACGGCAAACAACTGCGTGGAGCCCAAATATGCCGTCGCCGACGCGGTCGAGGCGAATAGTAACAACGACCCGGCCGCAACAACGAACAGGGC
>JANYFU010000014.1 GCA_025359665.1 Caulobacteraceae bacterium | reverse complement strand
TGAAGATTCACCATCCGTGTGTCGCTCGCGTCGTCGCCGGCCCAATGCCGCCAAACATGTGTTCAATTAGGGGCCGAATGTTTGAAAGTCAATCTCGGAACCCCTTGGCGCGCCGACAGCCCATCCCTATCTGATCAATGTCAAGATAACGGGAACGAGAGATGACGGAACGCGGAACGGTGCTGGTGACCGGGGGTTCGGGCTATATCGGCTCGTGGTGTGTGATCGGCCTTTTGCAGCAAGGCTATACCGTTCGCACGACAGTCAGGGATTTGCGACGCGAAGCCGAAGTCCGGGCGAGCGTCGGCAAAATGGTCGATCCGGGCAATCGCCTCAGTGTCCACGCGGCCAACCTGACCAGCGACGACGGCTGGGACGTCGCGGCCGAGGGTGCGGAATATGTGCTGCACGTGGCCTCGCCGCTGGGCGTGCCGCCGCCGAAGGACCCCAACGACCTGATCATCCCGGCCAGGGACGGCGCCCTGCGCGCCCTGCGGGCGGCGATCAAGGCTGGCGCCAAACGAGTGGTGATGACCTCGTCGGTGGCCGCCACCAGCCCCGATCCGCGCGCGCCCGACGGGGTCAGCGACGAGACGGTGTGGACCGATCCCAACAACCCGGCCACCGACGCCTATGCCAAGTCGAAGACCATCGCCGAGCGCGCGGCCTGGGACCTGATCAAGGCCGAGGGTGGTCAGACCAGCCTCGCCACGGTCAATCCGGCTCTGGTGCTGGGTCCGGTGCTGAGCAAGGATTTTTCGGACTCGGTGCAGATCGTCCAACGCCTGTTGTCGGGCAAGGTGCCCGGCCTGCCGCGTCTGGGATTCAACATCGTCGATGTCCGCGACGTCGCCGACCTGCACATCCGCGCGATGACGGACCCCGCCGCCGGTGGCCAACGGTTCATCGCGGCCGGCGATTTCGCCTGGATGGCCGATATCGCCGCGATCCTGAAGGCCCGGCTTGGCGATCAGGCGGCTAAGGTTCCCACGGCCAGAGCGCCCGACATCCTGCTGCGTCTGGTGGCTCTGTTCGACACCGATCTGAAGTCGGTGACGCCTGGGTTGGGTCGGCGGCGCACGTTCACTTCGGCCAAGGCGCAAAACGTTCTCGGCTGGAAGCCCCGGCCCCTGGACGAAACGATTCTGGACTGCGCCCGTGGCCTGGTCGCGGCCGGGGCCATCTAACGGACCAGGACGCCTGTCACCCCGCCATCTGGTCGCGCTCGATCGCCGCGTCGGACCGGCGCATACCAAGCAGGGCGAACAGGGCCAGAACGGCGGGAAGCACGGCGAGCGGGGTAGACCAAGCGGCCAGGCCCGCCGCGCCGGCCAGCAAGGCGCCGACGACGGACTCGGATAGGCCCAGCAGGAACGATCCCGACCGCCGGCGACGGAAGTCTTCACGTTTGCTCGGGCTTTGCCGCCAATCGTTGATCAGCCCCCCGGCCAGGGCGGCGGCGGCGCATCCGCCGACGGCGGCGAGACCGGCGGCCGGAGAAAGCGCCAGCAACAACCCCAGGGCCGGAGCCAGAACGACCGTCAGGGGCAAGAGCGCCGCGGCGAGCTTGGCGCGCCGCACCCGAGGCGACTTTACGGGCGAGGCGGCGATAAGGTCCGGCGCATCCTCGGCCGAGAGGGTGATCCAGGCGAGACTGCCCGAAACCTGGCCCGTCATGAAGGTCATGCCGGCAACGACCGAAGGCAGCGCCCAGTTTGAATGCGACGCCGCGCCTCGCAGGGCGATGAACACCAGCGGCGCGAGATAGAGCAGCTTCAGCACCACATCGGAGATCAGCGGCACGTCGCGGCTGAGAAGACGCAGCTCCTTGTTGATGGCTGCGTCGAAGAAGTTGGCGGTGAACCGCACCCGCCCGGCCGCCTTGGCCGGCGCGCGCCCGGTCCCGGCGGCCGCGGCGGCGGCTCTGGCGAAATCACGGCCGACCCAGGCGCAGGCGGCGGCGAACGCCAGGCCGCCCACCACCACCAGCACAACGATCGGTCCCGGCGCGCCGAGCAACGCGCGCAACGGCCAGACCGCCGCGGCCGGCAACGCGCCACCCGCCCGCGAAGCGCGCGTGATCAGGGCGGCTGCGAGACCAACCTGCTGGTCGCTGAAAAGATAACGGGCCTGGCTGGCCAGGAACAGGGCGGCGCCGATCACCGCCGCCAACACCTGGGCCGCCGCCCGGGTGCGGCGCGGTCCGATCACCCGCAGCAAGGTCATCGACAGCGTCAACCCCAAGGCGGTCGCGACCAGGGCCATGCCAAGCAACACGGCATAGGTCGCGAGCCAGGCCGGGTGGCCGATCAGCGCCACGGGCAGGAACAGGGGCGTGATCAGCACCGCCGAGCCCGCGAAGACATTGACGCAGATCACCACGGCGCGGACGGTCAGGATGCGGCGCGGCGCGATCGGCGAGGCGAGCAACAGGTCCAGGTCGCCACGCTGGTAGAAAGCCTCAACCGCCGCGGCCAGGCTGGCCGAGACCATCAAGGTCAGGAAACTGGCCAGCACGGCGTCGCCAATCACCACCGAGACAGGGTCGATCGCCACGACGGCGCCGCGCAACACCAGGCCGAGGGGTACGCCAGCGAGCAGGGTCACGGTGAGGAAGACCGCCGCCAGCACCCATCCGCGGCGTGTGGCGCGGCCGGTCTGGCGCAGGCCCCTCCAGACCAGACGAAACTCATGGGCGAGCAGCCAGGCGATCGAGCCCGTCCGGAAAGCCGGACCGCCGCTCATGCCCCGGTGAGTTCCAGAAATACATCCTCCAGCGTGCCCTGCCCCTGACCAGCGCGATCCTTCAGTTCCGCCAGCGTGCCCTCGGCCAGCAGGCTGCCGTGGTGCAGAATACCGATCCGGTCAGCCAGGCGCTCGGCCACCTCGAGGATGTGAGTGGTGAGGATGACCGTTACCCCATCCCGGACCCGGTCGGCGAGCACGCCCTTCACCACCCGAGCCGCGCCGGCGTCCAGGCCGGTCAGAGGCTCGTCGAGGATGAGCAGCCGCGGCTCGTGAATCAGCGCTCCGGCGAGAACGGCCTTCTGTTTCATCCCCCTTGAGAAGGTCTCGCAGCGATCCGACCGCTGGTCCCAGAGGCCCAGGCTCTTGAGAAGCGCCTCCGCGCGCGCGCGCGCCGCCTTGGGGTCGACACCCCACAACCCGGCGACGAACTCCAAATATTCCATCGGCGACAGGCGATCATAGAGCAGCGGCTCATCGGACGCCCAGGCGGTCACCTGTTTGGCCAGGGTCGGTTCCGCCAGGGCGTCGATACCGAATATCCGGATCGAACCGGCGTCAGGCTTCAGTAGGCCCGCCACCATCCGCAGGGTCGTGGTCTTGCCCGCGCCGTTGGGTCCTAGCAGAGCGTAGAACTCACCGGCCCGAACCGTCAGGCTGAGCCGATCAACCGCCGGCCGGCCGTAGCTCTTGCACAAGCCGGCGACCACCAAAGCGTCGGTCATGGCAAAACCCTAGACCATCACCTCGATCAGGCGCGGCCCCTTGCCGGCCATGGCGTCGGCGAACTGGGCTTCGAATTCCTCGATGGTCTCGGCGCGGCTGGCCTCAACCCCCAGGCCGCCGGCCAGCTTGACGAAGTTCAGTTCCGGATTGTGCAGGTCGAGCATCGACAGGGCCTTGGGACCGACATTTCGGGCGCCCACCCGCGCCAGCTCCACATTGAGAATTCCATAGGAGTGGTTGGCGAATATCACCGTGGTGACGTCGAGTTTCTCCCGGGCCTGGGTCCACAGGGCCTGGAGCGTATACATCGCCCCGCCGTCGCCCTGGATACAGACCACCTTGGCGTCCGGCCGGGCCACGGCGGCGCCAGTGGCCAGCGGAATACCCTGGCCGATCGAGCCGCCGGTCAAGGGCAGGTGATCGTGCGGCGGACCAGTGATGGTCGCCGCCATCGTCCCGCCGGACGACGTGGCGCCCTCATCGGCGAGGATGGCGCCTTCCGGCAGATGGCGGGCGATGACCTGGCCGGCGGTGTGCTGGTTGAGTCGCCCGGTGGGTGGATCGGGGCGCGCATAGCTGGCCGCCGGCCCGGCCGCGGACGCGCCCAGCGCGGAGGCCAGCGCTTCGAGGGCGCCGAGCCCATCCTCGTGAGCATGAGCCAGATAGATCACCTCGGCCCCCTCGGGCAGGCACCAGCTGGGTTTTCCCGGATAGGCGAAGAACGACACCGGTGGCTTGGCCCCTACCAGGATTACCTGTTCGACTTCAGCCAGTGTCTCGACGATCTGTTCGGCGAAATAGGGGATACGGTCGATCACCACACGGCCGGCGCCGCGGGCCAGGCGCGGCGCGAAGGTGTCGCACAGCAGGCGCGCGCCGGTGGCGGCGGCGATCCGCCCGGCGGCGGCGAGGCCGGCGTCCAGCAGGCAGGCGCCGCGCATCAGTATGGCGGTCTTCTTTCCTGACCGTAGCGCCGATACGGCGCGACCGACCGCGGCGTCCGAGACGGGCGAAGGCTGAGGTCTGGCGAGGGCGGGAGCCGGACCTTCGGCCTCGTTCCAGGCGGTGTCGGCGGGCAGGATCAGGGTGGCGATCTGGCCGGGCGGCGCATAGGCGGCGGCCACGGCGCGGGCGCCGTCGGCGGCCACGGTCTTGGCGCTGACCGAGGAATGCACCCAGCCGGATACCGGCCGGGCGAAGCCCATGATGTCGGACGCCAGGGGGGCGTCATACTGGGCGTGATAGGTGGCGTGATCACCGACGATGTTGACGATCGGCGTCGCCGCGCGGCGGGCGTTGTGCAGGTTCGCCAGGCCGTTGGCGAGGCCGGGACCAAGATGCAGTAGGGTGGCGGCGGGCTTGCCGGCCATGCGGCCATAGCCGTCGGCCATGCCGGTGACCGCGCCCTCGAACAGGCCAAGGATCGGCCGGATGCCCGAGATGCTGTCCAACGCCGCGACGAAGTGCATCTCCGAGGTGCCGGGATTGGAGAAACAGGTATCGACCCCCGCCCCCACAAGGGTCAGCACCAGGCTTTCGGCGCCGTTCATGGCGATCTCGGTCATGGTCTACAGCAATCCCGGAAACTGGCCGCCGTCGAGGATGATGTTCTGGCCGGTGATGTAGCCGGCCTTGGCCGAGCAGAGGAACGCGCACATGGCGCCGAACTCATCGGGCTGGCCGAACCGGCCGGCGGGAATGCCCCGCCTGGCGTTGGCCTGCATGGTCTCGAGATCGACCTTGTTGGCGGCGGCGAAGCGCAGGTGGTTGGACTTCAGCCGGTCGGTGTCGAACTGGCCGGGCAGCACGCAATTGATGGTGACATTATGCCTGGCCACGTCGCGCGAAAGGCCGCCGACGAAGCCGGTCAGGCCGGCCCGGGCGCCGTTGGACAGGCCCAGGATCGCCACCGGCTGCTTGACCATGTGGCTGGTGATGTTGACGACACGGCCGAACTTGCGCTCGATCATGCCGTCCAGGGTCGCCTTGATGAAGAAGATCGCCGACAGCATGTTGGCGTCGAGGGCCTTGATCCAGTCCTCGCGCGACCAGGAACGGAAATCGCCGGGCGGCGGGCCGCCGGCGTTGTTGATCAGGATGTCCGGCGCGGGACAGGCGGCCAGAACCGCGTCACGCCCCTCGTCCGTGGTGACGTCGGCCACCACCCAGCGCACATCGCCGCCGGTTTCGGCGACGATATCGTTCGCCGCCTCCACGAGCCGTTTTTCCGACCGGGCGGCGATCACCACCTTCACCCCGTCGGCCGCCAGGGCCATGGCGGTCGCCCGCCCCAGCCCGGCGCTGCCGCCGCAAACGATGGCCGAACGGCCGGCGATCCCGAGATCCATGCCCTTAAGCCCCCGCGCGCCGCCTCAGGAGCCTTTGCGCTCGAAGGGCGCGCTGATGATCAGCTCGACATCGTCGGCCAGGCCGAACTGGACGTATTTGCTGACCCCGAAGTCGCTACGCTTGAGGTGGCCGGTGGCGTCGAAGCCGATCATGTATTTCTGGTTCATCGGAAACACCGCGGCGCGCTTGAACGTCGCCTTCAGGACTACCGGCTTGGTGACGCCGTGCAGGGTCAGGTCGCCGGCCACGTCGGCCGTGGTCGGACCGGTGGAGGTGATCTTGGTGGAATGGAAGGTCATGGCCGGGAAAGCCCTGGCGTCCAGCCAGTCGGCGCTCTTCAACTCGTCGGTGAGCTTGTCGCTGGCGGTCCAGACGTTGGCCACCGGCACGCTGACGTCGAGCTGGCTGGCGGCGGGATTTGCTGAGTCGAGGGTCAGGCTGCCGCTGGCCCCGGGAAACTGGCCGTAATAGGTCGAGAAACCGAAGTGCCCGACGCCGAACATCACCTCGGTGTGGGTGGGCTCGAGCGCGTAGCTTCCCGACTGCACCGCCGGAGCTTCCGCGTATGCGGAGGCGGACAGGGAGAGGCCGGCGACGAGGGCCAGGGAGAGGGATTTCAACATCGGGGGAATTCCTTCTGGAAGGGTTGGACGGGACCTTAAGGCTAGAGCAGATCGCCGCCGCAGGCGGAGGCCGTCGTGCCATGCGCTTCATAGGCCTTGATGACATTTCGCCCCACCGTCCAGCGGTGAACTTCGTCGGGACCATCGACCAGGCGCTGGGAGCGGATGTGGGTATACCAGGCGGCCAGCGGGGTGTCCTGGCTGTAGCCCAGGGCGCCGTGCAGCTGGATGGCCGTATCGACAACCTTGTGGACCATGTGGGCGAGGAACACCTTGGCGATCGAATTTTCCTGGCGAATATCCATCTTCCGCTCGGCCTTGTAGGCGATGTGCAGCAGCATCAGCCGAGCCATGTAGAGTTCGCTGGCGCAGTCGGCGAGCATCCACTGCACGCCCTGCCGGCTGGAGAGTTTCTGGCCGAAGGTCGAGCGCTTGGTGACGTGGGCGGCGGCGAGATCGAGAGCCCGCTGGGCCATGGCCACATTGTGCATGCCGTGGCGCAGGCGGCCGTAGGCCAGGCGGTGCTGGCCCATGTTGAAGCCATTGCCCTCCCCACCCAGCAGGTTCTCGGCCGGGATCACCAGATCCTTGATCTCGACCTCGGAGTGACCGCCGCCGAGGATCGAGGACAGCGGGCCATGCACGGCCATGGTCTCGATGTCGCGGACGATCCGATAGCCAGGGTTGGGCAGTTCGACAATGAAGGTGGAATACTGCTGGTGGCGCGGCGCGTCCGGGTCAGTCTTGGCCATCACCACGGCGATATCGGCGACGCTGGCGGCGCTGGAGAACCATTTCTCGCCGTTCAGCACATAGTTCTCATTGCCGTCCTTGACCGCCCGGGTCTGCATGCCGGTGGCGTCGGCGCCGGCGGCTTTCTCGGTCATCGAATAGCAGATGCGCTTATCGCCGTTCAGCAGCGGCTTGAGGAACTTCTCTTTCTGGAACTCGGTGCCGTGCTCAAGCAGGGTGAGCATTGTGGCGTCGTCGGGTCCCTGGGTGTTCATCGACAGGGCGCCCAGATAGCTCTCGCCCAGCTCCATCTGCACCAAGGCGTTGGCCAGCGG
>JANYFU010000003.1 GCA_025359665.1 Caulobacteraceae bacterium | reverse complement strand
GGATCAGGCCCGCCGACAGCAGGCTCAAACCCAGCTTCAGGCCCAGGCCCAAGCGCAAGTCCAAGCTCGCGCCGCCGATCAGGCGCGTCAGGCCGAGCAAGCCAGGCTCGCGGATCAGGCCCGGCGGCAACAGGCTCAGGCCCAGGCGACCCAGCAGGCCAGGGCAGCGGACCAGGCTCGCCGCCAGCAGGCTCAGGCCGAAGCCGCTCGCCAAGCCCAAGCGGCCGCACAGGCGGCCGCCCAACAGGCGAGATTGGCCGAACAGGCTCAGCGCGAGCAGGCGCGCGCGGCGTTGGCGGCCAAGCAAAATGAAGCGGCCGCGCAGGCCCGAGCCGCGGCTCAGGCCGACCGTCAGCACCAGGCCGAAGCCGAGGCCCAGGCTCGCGCAAAGGCCCGACAAGCCGCGGCCGACGCCGCGCCGCGCAAGCCCAATCGCCAGGACAATGGCGCGCCCCGAAACTCCGCGACGCCACAGCCGTAGCGGCGGCTATGGATGGCGGTTTCGGGCGGCCGCGCCATGGCCGCGCCATGGCCGCGCCTTGGCATCTTCCTGGCCGCTTTCGGGCCACTTGTCGGCAACGTATTGGCCGCAAAATGGCACCAGAATGGCCGCTTTTTGGCAACAAATGGCCGCTTCTTGGCCACCGATTGGCAACCGTCAGATAGTCGATCATGACCACAAACAATTGAATCTAAACGGTTTCAAAGAGCGACGGGAGCGTGTCGGCGGTTGGGTCTGTCGATGGAAGGGTCAAAAGACGCGAATACGAGGATTTCCAAGGAATTCTGGACATTGCAATACGCAATATTTTCCTCGATATCAAGGGCCGGACATCTTCGATGGCCTACCCTTGCCCAAATTGACGGTAAGGGGCCAAAGGGTCGATTGATCGATGGATCACGCCATCGGTGATGAAATGGGGGATAGTCGCCGATGCGGCACGGCATACACTTTATCTCGGGGCTGCCCCGTTCGGGCTCGACGCTGTTTTCGGCGATCCTGCGGCAGAACCCGCGCTTTCACGCGATGATGACCAGCCCGGTGGGCGGGCTCTACATGGCCATGCTGAACGCCATGAGCCGCAAGAACGAGGCGTCGGTGTTCATCGAACCGGACCAGAAGCGCGAGCTGCTGACCGGCGTGTTCCGAAACTACTATCACGCCATCGGCGCGGAGAAGCTGGTCTTCGACACCAACCGGGTCTGGTGCTCAAAGATGCCGGCGCTGACCCAGCTGTTCCCGCAGGCCAAGGTGATCTGTTGCGTTAGGCACATTCCCTGGATCATGGACTCGGTCGAACGGCTGGAGCGGCGCAACGCCTTCGATCTGTCGGGTATCTTCGGCTATGACGCCGGCTCGACGGTCTACACCCGGGTCGGACGGCTAGCCGGCAGCGACGGCATGGTGGGCTATGCGCTCGATTGCCTGCGCGAGGCGTTCTACGGCGGCTACGCCGACCGGATGATCATCGTCACCTACGAGGCCTTGACCAGGGATCCGGATGGCACACTGAAGATCATCTACGATTTCATCGGCGAGGAACCGTTCGCGCACGATTTCGACAATGTGGAATATTCCGCCGATGATTTCGACGAGAGCCTGGGATCGCCGGGGCTGCACACCGTGCGGCGCAAAGTGGAGTTCATCGACCGTCCCAGCGTATTGCCGCCGGAACTGTTCGCCCGTTATGAGAACGACTGTTTCTGGATGGACGACGAGCTCAACGTGCACGGTGTGCCGATCATTCGATACGCGGAATGATCGAGCGGCGGTGGCTCCGGTGAGCCCGGGGGCGTCGCCGATTTCTGGATTGTCCGGGGAACATCCCTACGCTATTTTGTTGAAACTGACGCAAGAACATTTACTTCGTGCGAGTTAGATTTAGCAGAACTCTATTGTTTTTACTACGAATAACCATTTGGGGTGGAACATGAGCAGTGCTTATCAGGCTGGCGCGCCCGGCGTTTCAGGTCCTTATCGCGCGCCGCTTGGCGTCGACGGTACGCTTGGCGGCGCCGGCGGAGCCGCGATCGCGGCGATCAGCGGGACTGCTTCGGACTCCAGCAATAGCGCCGGAGCGAGGGGTGGCGCGGGCGGCGGGGGCGGCGGCGGCGGCAATTCCATCAACGGTGTCGGCGGCGCCTCTGGCGTAGGTGGCGCGGGGGGCGGTGGCTACGCCAGCGCCTTTACTGTCGCGGGGAATATCGGCGCGGCCTATGCGGCCGCTGGCGCGCAGGGCGGATCAGGCGGCGGATCGGGCAGGCGTGGCAATTTTGACTATACCCAACCAAGTCTTGGAGGCTCGCCGGGGGCCGGTTCGGCGGGAGGCGCGGGGGGCGGCGCGTCCGCGAGCGCGGCTGCGACGAATACAGAGGGTCCTACGACGGCGAAGGCCGCATCGACAGGAGGATCTGGTGGACAGTCTCATGGTCTGGGCGGAATTGGTGGTGCGGGAGGCGTCGCCGCCAACACCTCGGCCAGGGCGTACGGAACCTCGGCCAGGGCCTATGTCAGCCAGATCGGCGGGGTCGGCGGTTTTGGCTTTTTGCTAGCTGATGGCGGTTCGGGCGGAGACAGTACCCTTACGAACGCGGCGTCCGGCGCGGCGGCTGGCGGTGATCTCGTGCTCCAACAGGTCGCTATCGGTGGTAGTGCAGGAGGGAGCGGTGGGGGCAATGCCGGTGGCGGCGGTTCAGCCTACTCTTCACTCACCGCGACGGACTCTAACGCGCGGTCCGTTTCCGGCTACACTAAGGCCTTGGGTGGCAAGGGTGGCGCTGTTTTTGAGAGGGGGCCGAAGCCGTCGGTCTCGGGCGGCGGCGGCTCCGCAGTCGCCGCGACGAATGTCAGCGGCTCGCATGCCGTCGCTGGCGTCGCCATCGCGAATGGCGGCTACGGCTATGGCGGTTACGCGACAGACGCCGGCGGCGCGGCGCGGGCGTCCACCATGGCAACTGGTTCAAGCGACTTGGGCGAGGCGGTCACCGCCACGACCAGCGCCGCGGGTGGCGTGGGTGGCGCGGGCGTTACCGGAGGCGTGGGCGGCGCGGTCATCGGAGCGCGAGCGGAAGCGAACGCCGGCGCGTTTGGCCTTGCGACGGCGAAGGTCACGGCGACAGGGGGGTCCTCCAAGGGAAGTTCCCGCACTACGGCGGTCGCAGGCTCAGGCGGAGCCGTTAGCGGGGCGGCGGCCGTCGCATCGGGCCACTCGGCCTACGCGAGTGTGCTTCAGACGGGTGGTGCGGGCGGCCCCGCGGCCGGGGGAGGTGGCGCCGGCGCCGACAGCAGGCTTAACAACGCCGTGGATGGGCAAGCCACTGCGGGAGGTTATATCGTGCTTCGTCAGACCGCCGTGGGTGGCGGGGGCGGTGGTGATAGTTTGACGAGCGGGCCGGCCGGTGCAGCGGGCGTCGGCGTATCTTCCCTCACGAAGCGATCGACAGGGGCCAACGTATCTCTGACGGCCTACGGGATGGGGCAGGGAGGTCTTGGCGGATTCGGAGCGAACGTGGGGGGCTATGGCGGCGTGGGATCGGCGAGCGTGGATGTCGCCGGCGCCTATAGAACTTACGCCAAAGCCAAGGGTGTCGGCGGTGGCGGCGGCTATGGAAGGCTCTATGGCGCAGCCGCCGCCGGAGGCGTGGGCGGAGCCGGCCGCGCCACGGTTAAAGCTGTTGGCGCAACTGTCGCCAACTCGGTCCAAGCTACCGCAGAGGCGGACGGCGGTGCTGGGGGGCGCGGCATCGCCACCGGATTCGTCGCTGGTCGCGGTGGGAGAGGCGGAACCGCGGATGCCGGGGCCGTAGCTGTCAATCTGACGGCCGGCAGGGCGGAAGCCATCGCGATCGCCAAGGGAGGTAAGGGCGGATCCGTATTCTATGGCGGCCCCGGCGGCGCGGGCGGCGCGGGCGGTGCGGCAAGTATCATCAATGGCGTAGCGGGTTCGACCAACCGCGGGTCGCTGGTCCTTGGGGAGATCGCAACGGGCGGCGACGGGGGGGACAGCTACGACACTGGCCTAGGCATGGGCGGCGACGGCGGAGGCGCGGTTGCTGCCCTGGTCTTTAACGATCGATTTCAGGCGACAAAAAGCAAGACTATTGAAGGCTCGGTATTGGTCGCGGGGGGTACAGGCGGACTGGGTGGCGATACCGGGGCGGCTGGTGGCGCGGCCAATGCGTCCCTGGATTTGAAGAGCACGGGTAGCATTTCGGCCGCGGCGACGGCGGTTGGAGGCAAAGGTGGTGGCGATTATGTACTCGGTACTGGTGGTGACGCGATCGCCATGACCTCCGCCCGGGGCAGCGGCCAAGTCATCGCCCTGTCCTCGGCCGTTGGCGGAACAGGAGGAGCAACAGCAGGTCGTGCTTCGGCGTTGACGATCGTCACGGGAAAATCTGGTTTTTACAGCGCGTCGGCGGCAAGTTCCGCCGTTGGTCAACTGGTCCGCACCGCGACCGCGAGCGCTGGCGGCGCCGTCGATGGAAGCGGCAAGGCCGTCGCCTATGCCGATATCAGCGGATCGAGAGTACGGTACGACACGACATCCGATGCTATCGGGTTTATATTTTCAAATCCTAGCTATAATCCAATCGCTGCGGTTATGAAGTTGAATCCCTACATAAAAACGGCGTTTGGGCATAGTACTGCGGTTCTCAGTCTTGGCGAACTCGGCAGTCATTATTCAAACGGTGGTGTAAATCTGCAAATTGTAACATCGGAATTTGACGAAACCATCGATCTTACAAAACTATATGAGCGCAAGGACCTCGTCCTTGGTCTCTACGACGGCAAGGCCATCGGGTCGGCTGTTTCTGGGGTCACTTTCGATCTCTACGCCGATGGATCGAAGCTGCTGACCCGATCATTCGCGAATGGCTCCGACGCTCAGGCCTGGTTTACCAACAACGCCATAGACCTGGGCTCGTTGAGATACCAACAAGCCCTTGGCGCCGATCTGCTGTCCGTCAGAGCAGTCCTGACGGTCGCCACCAACTCATCGGGGTCCGGTTTCTATGGCGATATCCTTGTCGGCAGCGGTGACGCCCCGACTGGCGCCACCGGCCCCCAACAACTGGCGCAAGCCATGGCCGGTCACGCTCCGCTTTCAAGCGGCAATGCAGCCACCGAGGTCCATTCAGCGGGTCAACTGTTGATTGCACTGGTCAAGCCCGGCGTCGGCTGAGGAACAGCTTCGGCGAGACCCTCGCTCAGTTTCAGGTTCATTCACCGTCGGCTATCGGAACATCTCACCGCTCGTGCATCGCCTCGCTGGTTTTCCTCGCCAGGGGGGAGAGCAGGTAGTCGATGATGGTGCGGCGGCCGGTGCGGACTTCGGCGGTGACGGCCATGCCGGGCACCAGGGCCTCGCGGCGGCCTTCGACCATCATGCTGTCCTTCGCCAGGCTGATGCGCGCCACATAGGTCGGCGAACCGGCCGACGCGGGGGCGGGGCCTGTCGAAGGGTCCTCGGCCTGGCGGGTCGCCTGAGCGACGGCGTCGCGGCTGACGTCGATGACCTTGCCGTGCACCAGGCCGTAGCGCGTGAAATTGAAGGTCTCGATCTTCACCGACACGTCCTGCCCCGGATGGACGAAACCCACGTCGCGATTGGCCAACTGGGCCTCGACGGTCAGTTGCTGGCTGTCGGGCACCACGATCAGCAGCCGCTGGGCCGGAGAGACGACGCCACCAACCGTGTGGATGGCCAGTTCCTCAACCACCCCGTCGATGGGCGAGCGGATTTCGGTGGCCGTGGATTTCTGCTGGGCCTTGATCAGGTCCTGGGACAGCTGATTTTCTTTTTCGCGAACCTTTTGCAGTTCGTCCAGAACACCGGCGGCGAATTCCGACACCGCCTGGGCTCTCTGGCGCTGCAAGGCCGACACCGAGGCCCTAGCCTGGGTCAGGCGTTGGGCCTGCACCACAAGGTCGCGTTTGGCGTCGCTGAGTTGCTGTTCGGCGTCCAGCGAGGCGAAGCTGGTGCCATAGCCCTGCTCGCGCAGCCGGGCGTGGAGGCGTTGTTTTTCGGCCAGCATCGGCAGGCTGGCGTTGGTCTTGTCGATCACCGCGCCGACCTCGCCGACTTCGGCGCGCTTTTCACTGATCTGCTGATCGAGGTTGGCCACCTTGGCGGCCTGGGCGTCGAGTTGGGCGTTCAAGGCCGCCCGGGCCTGGGCCAGATCGTCGGGCGTGGCCCCATCCACGGCCCCGATTGCTCCCGGCGAGCCGCGCCCCTCGGCGATCGGTTTGAGGGCGTTCAGCCGCGCGAGATCAAGTCGGGTCTGGATCACGTCGTGGCTCAAGCGGTCTCGATCGGCGCCGGGCGAGGTGGGGTCCAACGCGATCAGCAGCTGGCCGGCCTTGACGTGGTCGCCATCCTGAACGGCGATGGCCTTGACCACGCCGGGATCCAGGGACTGGATCACCTTGGTCTTGCCGCTGGGCAGCAGCCGGCCGGGCGCGGTGGCGATCACATCGACCTTGCCTAGAAAGGACCAAGCCACGGCGATCATGAAGAACGAGCCGATCACGATCGCCAGGCCGCGGCCGGCCGGTGACGGCGGGGTTTCCAGAACCTCGAGCGCGGCGGGCAGAAACTCGCGCTCGTCCTTGCGGTCCATTCGCTCGACACCGCGGCGCAGCAGGCCAGTCACAGCATCCGACAGGCCGCTCATGAGGAAGCCTGTGTCAGGCCGGAAACGCCTGATTGCAGCCGCCACAGTTCCGCGTAACGGCCGCCAGCCTGGAGCAGGCTGTCATGATTGCCCGATTCGATCAGCCGGCCGCCCTCGATGGTGACGATGGTGTCGGCGCCGCGCAGCGTCGACAGGCGGTGGGCGATCAGGATCACGGTTCGATCCTGGGTGATACGCCGCATGTTGGCCTGGATCGCCGCCTCGCTCTCATAGTCGAGGGCCGAGGTGGCCTCATCGAAGATCAGGATGCGCGGGTTGCCCACCAGGGCCCGAGCGATGGCGATGCGCTGGCGTTGCCCGCCCGAAAGCGACGCGCCGCGCTCGCCGATCATGGTTTCGTAGCCCTCGGGCAGGGCCAGGATAAAGTCATGTGCTCCGGCCAGTTCGGCCGCGGCGATCACCCGCTCCATGCTCATACCAGGATCGCCGAGCGCGATGTTCTCGCGCACGGTGCGGTTGAAGAGCACGTTCTCCTGCAGCACCACGCCGATCTGACGGCGCAGCCAGGCTGGGTCGACCATGGAGAGATCTACGCCATCGACCAGCACCCGGCCGCTCTCGGGCACGTAGAGGCGCTGGATCAGCTTGGCCAGGGTGCTCTTGCCGGAGCCGGAAGAGCCGACAATACCCATGACGTTGCCGGCCGGCACGTGCAACGACACCTCTTTCAAGACCTGCTGGCCATCAATCCGATAGCGGAAGCCGACGTTTTCCAGGCGCACATCGCCCTTGATCGGCGGCAGGCTGGCCTGGGCGCTCTGGCCCGGTTCCGGGGTGGTGTTGAGGATATCGCCCAGGCGGTCGATGGAGATGCGCACCTGCTGGAAATCCTGCCATAGCTGGGCCAGGCGCAGCACCGGGGCCGACAGCTGAGACGAGATCATGTTGAAGGCCACCAGCTCGCCGACGGTCAGCTTGTTGTTGACCACCAGCCCAGCGCCCAGGAACAGGATCAGAACCATGGTGATCTTGTTGATCAGGGTGGTGGTCTGGGTGGCGATATTGCCGACGCCGACCACGGCGAAAGCCGAGCTGACATAGCCGGCCAGCTGTTCCTCCCAGCGGCGCTGCATCACCGGTTCCAGCGCCATCGACTTGACCGTCTCGACCCCAGACACCGCCTCGACTAGGAACGCTTGGTTGTCGGCGCCGCGCTTGAACCGCTCGTTCAGGCGCTCGCGGAAGATCGGGGTCAGGCCCAGGCTGAGCAGGACATAGAGGGGCAGGGCGCCGGCCACCACCAAGGTAAGCAGGGGGCTGTAGATGAACAGCACGACCAGGAAGATGATGGCGAAGAACAGGTCGAGCGCCAGGGTGATGGCTGAGGACGTCAGGAACTGGCGGATGGTGTCGAGCTCGCGCACCCGGGCCACGGTGTCGCCGACCCGCCGGGCCTGGAAATAGGCCATTGGCAGGGCGAACAGATGCCGGAACAGCCGCGCGCCCAGTTCCACGTCGATGCGGTTGGAGGTGTGGGCAAACAGGTAGGTCCGCAGGCCCCCGAGCACGACCTCGAACACCGACAGCACGCCGAGGCCCAGGGCCAGGACCTCCAAGGTCGAAAGGCCCCGATGGACGAAAACCTTGTCGATGATCACCTGAAAGAACAGCGGCGCCAGCAGGCCGAAAACCTGCAGAAAGAAAGACCCGATCAACACGTCGATCAGCGGGGCGCGGTATTTCTTGACCGCGTCGACGAACCAGCCGACCCCGAACCGCGTGTAGGGATCGCTGAGCGTCGCCCGCCGGGTGAGCAAAATCACCCGGCCTGTCCAGATACTGGCCAGAGCCTCGGGGGTCAGCATTTCGGGCGAGGGCTTGCGGGGGTCCTGGATCAGCACCTTGCCCTCGGCCGCCTTGCCCAGCACGATCCAGGCCCCGTCCTTCAGCGCGGCAAGTGCGGGCAGGGGAGTGGCTTCGAGACGGCCGACCGTGGTGGAAATGGCCCGCGACTTGATCGGGAAGCGCTTGGTCGCGCGCAGGATCTCGTCTTCGTTCAGCGCCGCGCGACCGCTGTGATGCAGGATCTCCGACGCATTGGCCGGCAGGCCCAGCAGCTGCAGGATGAAGGCGAACGCCAGCGCGCCGGGATCGGTCGTCGTGGTGGTTGCGCCGCCGCCGTCCATCAACTGATCCTGTTCATCCCGCTTGGCGACAAAACAATTTACATTCATCGCATAGCCGGGATTGGCGGAGGCGTGAAGCCTTGGCTGGCCTTCGCCGAAACCGGCGCCTAAGGTCGATCCGCCGCCATGAACCCGCCGATCCGGATCGCTGATATTCTCGCCCAGATCGAGCGCGCCACGCTCGGTGACGATCGAAACCTGGCCATCAATGAGGCGATCGAGGCCTTTGGGCGCGGTGTTCGCCATCCCCTCGTTCTCGGCCTCGTGGCGGAGGGGTTGGAGAGTCAAGGACGTCATGCCGAGGCGTTGGGGCTGTTGCGACGTGTCGTCGCGGCGACGCCGGGCGACGCGCAAGCGTGGTTTCGGATTGGCCGGGTGCTGCTTTTCCAGGGTCAGAGGGACGCGGCCCGCGAGGCGCTGGAGCGGGGCCTAGCCATGGCGCCGAGCGACTATAGAGGCCTGATAGACGCTGGAACGGTATGCCTGAGGCTAGGATATCTTGCCGCCTCGACCGTCTATTTCGAAAGGGCGTCCGGTGTAGATCCGGCCGCCGCCGAACCAATTTCGGCCCTGGCCGTGGTGGCCGGTCTTGAAGGAGACACTGGCCGGGCCCGAACAATGGCGACCCGCGCGCTGGTCCTGGCCCCGGACCTGATCAGCGCCCAGATCGCCCTGGGCAAGGCGGACATGGCCGACGGCCGGTCGGACCTGGCCGCGACGCGGATGACCGAGTTGCTGATGCGCCCGAACCTGACCGACGCCCAGAGGATCGACGCCCACGACCTGCGCGCCGACAGTCTCGACGCACTGGATCGGCCAGCGGAAGCCTTCGAAGACTACGCGGCCAGAAACGCGGTCGTGCGACGGGTGACCACCCCATCGCTCGCGAAGCTGTCGGAAAGCCAAGGCGATCGCGCTCGCCGCCTCGCCGCCTGGTTTCTGGCGGCGGCGCCCGAACCGTGGCGGGCAACGGCGGGGGCCGACGCGGTGGGCGCGGGGCTCACGGCCAGGCACGTTTTTCTGGTCGGCTTCCCCAGGTCAGGGACCACGCTGCTGGAAAAGATGCTGGCCAGCCACCCCTCGATCGTAACTCTGGAGGAGGTGGACGCACTGGGCGTGGCGGGCAACGCCTTGCTGTCCGACGACACCGCTCTGAACGGGCTGGCGAGCCTGACCGCGGCTCAGGCCCAACCGGTTCGCGAGGCCTATTGGCGCGGCGTGGGCGAGGCCCTGGGCGAACCGATCGCGGGTCGCGTCTTCGTCGACAAAATGCCTCTCCACACGCCCGCCCTGCCGCTGGTCGCCAAGCTGTTCCCCAACGCCAGGATCCTGTTTGCTTTGCGCGACCCCCGCGACGTGGTGTTCAGTTGTTTCCGAAGGCGTTTTCGCATGAACGCGGCGATGTTCGAGTTTCTCACCCTGGATGGCGCCGCGCGCTACTATGCCGCTGTCATGGGCCTCGCGGCGATCTACCGGGAGAAACTGCCATTGACGATCCATGAAGTGCGCCATGAGGCGCTGGTGGCCGACTTCGAAGGCGAGGCGCGCCGGGCTCTGGCCTTCCTGGGCGCGCCCTGGGATCCAGCCGTCAACAACTTCGCCGCCCAGGTCCGGGGAACGCCCAGAACCCCCAGCGCGCCGCAGGTGGCCAGGGGCCTCAACGCCGATGGGGTGGGTCAGTGGCGGCGATACTTGACGCAGCTGGAGCCGGTGGAGCCTATGTTGAGCCGCTGGGTGGAACGGTTTGGCTATGAGGCGGGGTAAGAATTCATCCAACTCAGACAGTTCCCTTTGGCCAGGCTCCAGGGTTGCCTTTGGCGGAGGATTCCTCTCTATCGGACCCGCGCGGATGTGGCGGAACTGGTAGACGCACTGGATTTAGGTTCCAGCGCCGAAAGGCGTGGAGGTTCGAGTCCTCTCATCCGCACCATCCTGTTTCGCCCCACGGGCTTCGCAGGACGGGTCCCGGACTCCGACAGGCGAAGCTGGATGCCCTTCGTAGCGCGGAGCGCGAAGTGGGGCTTTCCTCTACTGTCCGTCCCCCTTGAGACGCCGCGTGCGGCGTGACATAAGGCGCGCTCGTTTCGCGCCGCCGGCCAGGACGGTTCTTGGTGGCGGCTTTTTATTGGGCGCTTGGCTGGGCCTGCGCCGCAAACTCGGGACACGTTGATGCAAGTTGTTGAAAAGCCTGGCGAAGGTCTGAGCCGCAGCTATGGCGTG
>JANYFU010000002.1 GCA_025359665.1 Caulobacteraceae bacterium | reverse complement strand
GCGAGCGCAACCGCGTCCACCTGGCCAAAACCCTGACCACCGGCGGCAATGTCATCCTGCTCGACGAGCCGACCAACGACCTCGACATCGAGACCTTGCAGAACCTGGAAGACGCGCTGGAGCAGTTCGCGGGATGCGCGGTGGTGATCAGCCACGACCGCTGGTTCCTCGACCGCCTGTGCACCCACATCCTGGCGTTCGAGGGCGACAGCCATGTCGAGTGGTTCGAAGGCAATTTCGAAGCCTATGAGGAAGATAAGAAGCGGCGGCTGGGGGCCGACAGCCTGATTCCGAAGCGGATCAAGTTCCAGAAGTTCGGCAGGTAGGGGAGCGGTCCGGGCCGGTTCTCACCGTAAATCAACCGTTAATGCGGTGATTTTGAAGTCGGGCAGGTTGCGAAAACTCGGGCGCTGGGAGGGAGCGCTCGGGGCGACGGCTGGGAGATCGCGGGGCGATTCCGGGGCGCTGGCGGGGCGCTTTCGGGGATCTGCGAGGGTGCGGGTCGGGCGCTGTTTGGGAGGTGTTGGGCGCACTGTCAGATGTTGATAGTGGCACAAGCAATTGCAATATTTGCATTTTCCTGGATTTTTCCCATTGCGCTCCGCCGGGCGCGAGGATGAAGGAGTCGATCGCGTCGGCGCCGTCGCTCTCAGGGAGAGCGCCGTGAGGTGGCGTGGTAAGGGCGGCGTATTTCGACATCAGGCAAATAGTTGCATAATGCAACTAGAAAGTCAATAGACGGGGAAGTGTCGCCGGGCCGTGTCTACCAACCCGCGGGCTTGGCGATGTGCCTTCCGGTAGCATCAACAACGGGATCGGGAAGCTGACACGGGCCGACGTAGGCTTGGATGTGGCGAACCCCTGTCGCATGGCGCTGAAGCGAGGTCGCAGGCTTCGCGGTCGGGCAAAGCAGATAAACCGGAAGCCCAAACTCCTCGGTCACGATACGCACTGGCTCACGGAGATCGGTATCGTTGGTAAGCACGCCCGCGACGTCGAATAGGCCCTTCGCCGCATCGCGGACGAGGTGAACCCCAAGATTGACGTCGGAGCCCTTCTCTTCGGTTTTGTAGACATAGGCGACGTCGAGCCCGACGCCTGGGGGAGGAAGGAAGATGGGGCGGAACGTCGGCGGCTGCACGAGGCCGGACCACTTCTTCGACACCAGGAAGTTTCCGTAGGTGATGGAAACTCGCGGCAAGGTCGCAATCGCCCGCAGATAAGCGTGTTGCCGGGCCGGCGCGCCTGGATCGACCCGGCCGGAAACCCTGGCCGCGTAATAGTTGACCGCCTCGACCTGGCAATCCTTCGGCATGACCGCGTCGCTGAGCGCGGCGATATCGAGCCACTTGTGGGAGGTCCCCTTCAGGGCGCGATAGTAGAGATTGAATCCGTCGATGTAGACGCGCGCCCGCACGAGCTCGGCTCCTGGATGTGCAAAAGGCCGCCCCCGCCGAAGCGGGAGCGGCCTTTGAGCCCACGGCACGCCGCAGGAGAGTGACACCCATCAAGTAGGGCTTGGAACCTACGAAGGCAAGATATATCGAACGATTTCGGTCGAGAAGATCGCATTATGCAAGCTCTTTCAAACTCGGTCGCTATTAGATGAGTAGGCTTGACGCTGCCGCGTCCCACACCCCCACCCCCTGATCCGCTCTCAGCCGGACTTGCTGCATTCCGACGGCCTCGAATACGTCGGCCAATCCGCTCGCCGTGCCGCCGATCATCGGCAAGGTCGCCTCGGCCTCGATCATGAACCGGCTCCCCGCGATGACGCCGTCGGCTCGCAGATATCCTTTCTGCCACCATGCCTGGATGCGATCCTCGGACTCCAATAGCAGCCTCGCGCTAGGGAGTTTGTCACGCTTCTGGTTCTGGTTCACCGCGCGATGGGCTGGCATGAGGTTCCACAGGTCGTCGCAGGGCCACGCCGCCCATGGGAAGCAATGGTCGATGTCCAGGGTCTCGGCCGTGAGCCTTCGGCCGCTCCAGACGCAATGCAGCGGCGCCATCTCCATCAGACGCAGGGCCTCGCCCCGGGCTAGGCCGACGTCTCGTTTCGGGTCCGCCCAAGTCATGGCGGCGGCGATGGTGTCGCCTTCGAGAGCGCGGCCCTGGCGGGCGGCGTAGCGTCGCATCAACATCGACCACTCGGCGGTCAAAGCCGGTTCTATCCAGGCATCGAAGCGTTGAAGGGCGCGCCACAGATGCAGGGGAACCTTCAAATCGCCAAAGCCTCCAAGATATTCGGCGTCAAGCCGAATGGTGGACGACTGAGCTAGTCGGCCCGCGCGGCGGACAGGAAGTACTGGCGCACCGTCGGCGTAAGTCATGTAGGTCGCCGGCATTGTGGCGATGGTGTTGCAGGCATCGCGCAGGGCCGCGTGTAGATGGAGCGCGCGTTCGCCGGCGAAGGAAGCGCCGATGCGCAGGTCTAGTGGCGACAGGTCGTCCAGGGCTCGGAAAGGCGCCTTGACGAATCCCAGCCGATCATAACCGCGGTTGATGGGGCTCTGGGGCAGATCCGCCTTGAGCAGGGGCTTAAAAAGCCGGATCCAATAGAGTCCCACCAACCCCAAGGGGACGGCGGCGAAGCCGTCTTCGGTGTCGCGCCCATATCCGGCCGAGCCATCGGCGATACGGCACAACACGCGGAGCAGGGCGAGCTTGTAGGTCGAGGACTTGTCGTCGTTGAGGATGACGTGGCGCAGTAGAGGAAGTGCGCCGGTCCCGTCGTCTGGCAGGCGGATGGCGATCCCAGTCCAGCCAATCCCGACGCGCCCCTCGATATCGTCATGATGGGCCACGCGCTCAACGAGCGCGCCATGAGACCGGGCCAAGGCCTCGATTTCCGTTGCCGAGACCGGATACATGCCCTGTTCGGTGGACGGTGGCCCCATGCGTAGGCCGAGGACGATTCGGCCGCCAGGCTTGAGCAGGGTGATCAGCTTGCGGAAGGCGCGCTGCCGATCCGCCGGGGCGATGAGCACCCACACCCCGCTCAGCAGAATCAGGTCGAACGACAAGCCCAGGCGCAACACCCGGGCTAGGTTGGGCAGGCTGTCGGACAGCCAGCGAATATTGGGCGAGGGGTGCGCCCAGCGTGCGAAGTCCAGCAACGCCGCCGACGGCTCGACGGCCACGACCTCCAGCCCCCTCCCGGCCAGCCAGGCTGCGTCCCGGCCCGTACCGGCGCCCACATCAAGGACCAGAGCGCCGTGGGTCACGGGCAAAAGGTCGATCATCCAGGCGTGGACGTCATCCGCCGACAACGCCTCGAAGCGAGAGGCGGCTTCCTCGACATGATTGTCGTACCAACTGGGAGGATCAGACATCGGCACGGACGATACGGGCCGGACGTTTCGCGCGCCAGGGATTTGGAAGGCCGTTCAGGATTCCAGGCATGGCCGGATCATCAGCGGCCTGGAGCCCGGCTTTCGCGTCCATCTATTCGTGAGGCCGGAGAAGCTGCGGGGATCAAAGGCGGCGCCGTTCCTGTATTGCGGGGATGTGGTTTTCGCGGCGTGGGAAAGCGAGCGGCCAATCACGGTGACCTGGGGGTTGCGGAGCGCGGTTCCCGAGCACTATCGACGTATGCTCGGGCTTGAACGGTAGCCCCTCCCCGCGCCCCGCCCCGTTCAGCCTGGCTACCCGCTGATCTCGATTTGGAGGCGTAACGCACGTCATTGATCTGGAAAGAGATCCCGGCTACATTCCATAAATGGAATACATGAGCCCATGAGCTGGGACGTGGAAAACACCGACGAGTTTGGGGGCTGGTTCGTCGATCTGAGCGAGGCAGATCAGGATGCGATCCTCTTCACCGCCGGCCTGCTGATGGCGCAAGGCCCGAGCCTGTGCTTTCCGCACTCGTCGGGGATAGCTAATTCGCGGCACTCGCACATGCGCGAGTTGCGGATTTAGAGCGAGGGAAGGCCGCTGCGAACTTTCTACGCCTTCGATCCGCGTCGGTCAGCGATCCTGCTGATTGGAGGCGACAAGACAGGAGACCACCGTTTCTACGAGCGGATGATCCCCGTCGCGGACGAGCTTTATGACGTGCACCTGAAGGAATTGAAGCAGGAAGGATTGTTGAAATGAGCGGACATCGCCCGTTTTCCGACCTCATAAAGGATTGGAGCCCCGAACGCCGCGCGCGCGGTGATGCGCGCCAAGCGGTGCTGGCCGCTGAGTTGGTTAGCCTCGAGCAGCTGCGCCAGGGACTCGGCATCAGCCAGGAGGAACTGGCAAAGGTCATGGAGGTTCAGCAGCCGGCGATCTCGAAGCTGGTCCGCCGTCCCGACATGAAGGTGAGCACA
>JANYFU010000628.1 GCA_025359665.1 Caulobacteraceae bacterium | reverse complement strand
GTCTATGCCGATCATGGCGACAGCGGGCAGGCGGTGTTGCGCCATTTCTGCGGAGACTGTGGTTCGCCGATCCTGTCCAAAGCCGGGATCATGCCGGGCATGGCGCTGGTCAAGGCCGGTACGCTCGACGATATGTCCGGTATCACCCCGGCTATTGAAGTCTATACGGACCACGCCGCCGCCTGGGTTGTGCCGGTCACCGGCGCCCAGCGCTTCGCTCAAGGCTCTAGCTGAGGCGGCGCGGAGCCTTACTTGGCGTTTCTCCGCAACGGCACGGTCAACTGGCTCAATCTCCACTATGCGGTCCACGCTCTGGCTCTGAGCGGCAGCGAGGCGTTTCTGGCCTCGTTCCTGCTCTCGGCCGGCGTCCCGGCTCCGACGGTGCTGGCGGCTATCGCGGCGATCTTCGCCACCCGATTTTTGATCCGGGCCCTGGTGTTGCCGCTCACCCGCCACTTTGGTCTGAGAGCGGTGGTGGTCGCGGGAACCCTGGTTTCGGCGGCGCAGTATCCGGTGCTGGCGATGGTCCATGGCGTAGGCGCACCGCTGGTGGCCCTTTGTCTGATCGCCGCTGTCGGCGACAGCCTGTATTGGACCGCCTACCACGCTTATTTCGCCGCGCTGGGTGACAGCGAGCACCGCGGCCATCAGATCGGCGCGCGCGAAGCCGCGGCCACCCTCTTCGCCATCGTCGGCCCCCTCGCCACCGGCTGGGCGCTAACGGCGCTGGGTCCACGCGTCGCTTTCGGCGCCACGGCGCTGGTGATGGCCGCTGGCGCCTTGCCGTTGTTGCGCACGCCGGACGTGGTCGTGGCGAGTCGCGCGCCGGGGGCCTTCCGAGCCGCCCTGCTTGGGGTGTTGATTTACGCCGCCGATGGCTGGGCCGGGGCGGGTTTCTATTATGTCTGGCAGATCGCGCTGTTTCAGTCGCTGGGCGAGCGCTTCGCGGCCTACGGCGGGGCGATGGCGCTGGCTGCCCTGGCCGGCGCGGTCAGCGGCCTGGCGCTTGGCCGGTGGATCGATCGCGGCCACGGCCCGCGCGCGGTATGGCTCGGTGTCGGCGCCATCGCCGCCGGGATCGCTTTCCGAGCCGTTGGGGCCGGTCATCCGGTTCTCGCCGTCGTCGCCAATGCCGCCGGCGCGGTGGCCGTGGCGCTCTATGTGCCCACGGTGATGACGGCGGTCTACAACCAGGCCAAGGCCGCGCCCTGCGTGCTGCGCTTTCATCTGGCCGCGGAGGGTGGCTTCGATATCGGCTGCGCCGGCGGCTGCATGGCCGCGGCGGCCGTGCTTTGGGCCCAACTGCCTATCGCCCTGGCGATCCTGCCGGGCCTGTTGGGCGCGGCGGCCATGGCCGCGCTACTACGACACGCCTATGGCGGCGGCTCCAGGACGCTCAAGTCCACTGTGTGATGCCTCGTGGGCCGAGATTTGATGGCCAGGACGGCCTGCGATTTTCAGGATCGACCCCGACGCCAAGTCACCGTCGCCGCAAGCCCCTCATCCAAGGATGTCGCCGGCCGCCAGTCAAGGCGGCTCTGGCCTGACACGTCCAGTAGCTTGCGCATCATGCCCACCGGCCGTGCAACATCGTGATGGAACTCGCCAGTCCAGCCCAGAGCGCGGGCGGCGGAGGCGTAGTAGTCGTTGACCGTCGCATCCTCACCGACGCCTACATTCAAGGTCTTGGGCAGATCTTCCAGCTGGCCGTGAAAGCGCCAGATGAAATCGGCCAGGTCGCCGGCGAACATGAACTCGCGCCTGGCCTGGCCGTCACCCCAGATCTCCACCGTCTTTCGGCCTTCCCGGCTCGCCGTCTCGATCTTCAGAATGGCGGCGGCCATCAGGTGCGAGCGGACCGGCTCGAAGTGATCGTGAGGACCATAGAGGTTTGGTGGTATCAGAGTTCGCCACAACAGGCCGGGGTCTTCCGCCATCATGGCCAGGGTCAGTTTCCAGGCGGCGATCTTGGCAAGGGCGTAGCTCTCGTTGGTCGGCTCCAACGGGCCGGTCAGAAGGTCCGATTCACTCAAGGCGCCGTCGTGATCCCTCGGATACATGCAGCTGCTGCCGAGATTGATCAGCCGCGTCACCCCAGCCCGACGCGCGGCTGTCAGCAAATTGAGGCCGATGGCGAGATTATCGGCGAGGAACGCCGCCGGGGCGTTGATATTGGCCTGGATGCCCCCGACCCGCCCGGCCAGATGGACTATCATGTCGGGACGTTCACGATCCAACCATGCGCCGCAGGCTAGGGCGTCCGTGAGATCGAGTTCGGCCCGGCTTGGCGTCAGAATGTGATGATCCAATGCTCGGCGATCAGCCAGCAAATTGCTGCCCACCATCCCACCGGCGCCGGTGATCAGGATCTTCACGCCAGAGCGGCCTTTATCGCGGCGTGCAATTGGTCGAGGCCGTCATCATCCATCGGGTTGTTGCCGATATAGAAACCGCGATCATGAATCGCATCTGCACCGGGCAGGGGGCCGGGTGTCTCGTGGAGCAAATGGCTCATCACCGGTTGTCGCGCGAAATTGCCGCTCACCACCGGACGTGTCTCAACACCGGCCTCCGTGAGACGCTCCACCACCTGATCGCGGACGATATTGGTTTCTTCGGTCAGGGTCATGGCGAACCCGAACCAACTGCTCTCGCCGATTTCACTCTGCAGGCGGACCCCGCCGAGATCGGCGAACCGTTCCTTTACCCGCGCGGCCGTCCGCCGTCGGCGCGAGATGAAGCCCGGTAGGCGTTCGAGTTGTTCGAGGCCGATGGCGCCGCTGATCTCCAGCGGCCGTACATTGTAGCCAGGCAGGATGAACCGGAACGCCTCATGAAAATCGCCGCGGCTGTCCGACGCGGCTAGTCGATTCGGCAAGGGAAGCTGTCGCGTCCATCCGTGCGAGCGCAGGGAGAGCAAGATGTGATGAATCTCGTCGTCGTCGGTGACGCAGACTCCGCCCTCCATGGTCGAGATGTGGTGGCTGAAGAAGGTGCTGAAGGTTCCGATGAACCCGAACGTGCCCGCCGAACGGCCGCCGAACCGGGCCCCCATGGATTCGCAGTTGTCCTCGATCAGGGTGATGTTCCGCCCGGCCAGCAGGCGACCGATGGCGTCATAGTCGTTAGGATTGCCCAGCAGATTGACAGCGAACACCACGCTGACCTGATCGTCGAGGGCCTGTTCCAGCGCCGCCAGATCGAAATTCAGGGTGGCGGGGTCGATATCGACGAACCGCAGCTTCAGCCCGTACTGGCAGAGCGGATAATAGGTCGTCGCCCAGGAAACCGCCGGGACGATGGCGACGCCACCTGGGCGCGCCCGGCGCGTTTGGGTGAAGAACAGGGCGGCCACGGCCAGTAGATTGGCCGATGATCCCGAATTGACCATCACCGCATATTTCGCTCCAAACTGGGCGGCGAAGCGAGCCTCGAAAGCCGCCACTTGGGCTCCCATGGTGGTCTGGCCGCTCTCGATCACCGCTATGGCCGCGCGCCGTTCGGCCTCGCCCCAGGTATTTTGCGCCAGGGGATAGTGAAACGCGCCGTCGCCTGCGGCTCGGGTCATCAGCGTTCCATCCGAGCGGGTTCACGCGCCACCGCGGCCAGATCGGCGTGCACCATTTCGATGACCAGGCTATCGAAGTCGGTCTCGTGACGCCATCCCAAGCGCTGCCGGGCCTTGCTGGCGTCGCCCATCAGCCTGTCGACCTCGGTGGGTCGGAAATAGCGTGGATCGACCTGCACTCTCACCTGGCCGGACGCGGTATCGACGCCGATCTCATCGATTCCCGCGCCGCGCCAGGCCAGTGTGACGCCGATCTCGGCGAAGGCGCGCTCGGCGAACTCTCGTACCGAACGGGTCTGGCCGGTGGCCAGTACATAGTCGTCCGGGGTGTCCTGCTGGGCGATGAGCCACATGCCCCGCACATAGTCCCGCGCGTGGCCCCAGTCGCGGCGAGCGTCGAGATTGCCCAGAAACAGCCGATCCTGGCGGCCCAGATGGATGGCCGCCACCGCGCGGGTGATCTTGCGGGTGACGAAGGTCTCGCCCCGCACCGGGCTCTCATGATTGAACAGAATACCGTTCGAGGCGTGCAGCCCGTAAGCCTCGCGGTAGTTGACCACCATCCAGTAGGCATAGAGCTTGGCGGCGGCGTAGGGGCTGCGCGGCCGAAAGGGGGTGGTCTCGGTCTGGGGAAACTCCGCCGCGTCGCCATAGAGTTCCGATGTCGACGCCTGGTAGAACCGGCAATCGGTCATCCCCAGCAGGCGGATGGCCTCGAGCAGGCGCAACGGACCCAGGCCGTCTGCATTGGCGGTGTATTCCGGCGTCTCGAAACTGACCTGCACATGCGACTGGGCGGCCAGGTTGTAGATCTCGTCGGGCCGCACGCTCTGGACGATCCGGATCAGGTTGGTGGCGTCGGTCATGTCTCCGAAGTGGAGGATGAAGCGTGGATCGGCCGCGTGGGGATCCTGATAGATGTGGTCGATGCGGCCGGTGTTGAACGACGAGGACCGCCGCTTGATCCCATGCACCACATAGCCCTTGGCCAGCAGGAGTTCCGCCAGATAGGCGCCGTCCTGGCCGGTGACGCCGGTAATCAATGCGACCTTGGCCAATGGATATCGTCTCCTAGCTGTCCAGTCCCGTCCGCGTGGCGGGGAAGGTCGCCAGGGTGGCGAAGCGCGCGGCTTCTTCACCGCCGATCACGTCCCGCGCTCCCAGGCGCACCCATACATGAGCGCTGGGGCCAAGCGAACCGTCGCTCCTGGCGCCGTAGTGGAGCATCGAGGCCTGGCCTCGCCGGCGCAACATCATATGGGCGGCAAGGCCTCGCTCGAAACACAACGGGCGCCAGGGCAGGCGGCTCGCGGCGGCCTCCACCGCCCAGCCGATCCGGTCGGCCTTGTCGTCATCCGTCCGGGTGGCCCGGCCGGATGAGGGCGGCCCGCCCGCCAGGGCCGCGACCCGGGCGAAGGTCAAGGCGCGCAGAGCCAGGCCCGCCAGGACCAGCCAGGCGACCGCCTCTCCGGCCAGGATCAAGTCGGCGATCGACCGCCGGCCCACTCTCGATACATCAGTCATTGGCGCGCAGAGTGTGGGTGAGGAATCGCCCTACCGCCAGAGCGCGCAATAACGTCACGCGATAGGCGTCGAGCACCTCGTCCCGTTCCCACCCCCCCTCGGGCCATCGATTCGCCAGGTCGCGCAGACGCTCGATGTCCAGCAACCGCGCCGCCGCCGGCAGCGCCGCCAGGCGCTCCACCTCCCGCGCCACGGTGGTCCGATCCGCGCCCAGGCCCTCGTGCCAATCGACGGCTTGATAGCCCCGGGTTCTGGCGTCGAGAATCGATAGGGGTAGCCGGTCCGCCAGGGCGCGGCGGGCTAGGCCCTTGATCCGGCCATCCGCGGTCAGATGTTCGATGGGCACGGAGAGGCAAAACTCGATCAGCCGCCTGTCGGTCAGGGGGTCGCGTACATCGACGCCAAAACGCGCAAGAGCCCCTTTTGTATAAAGCGAGAGATCCATCCGGGTCAGGGCCGCCAGCCGGCGATCGGCGCGGGTCTCTCCGGGGCGGGGCGGGGGCGGGCTGTTTGCGGCCGGCCGGCCAAAGGCTCGTCTCAGCGCCGCGCTCAGCGCCGGAGGCAGGGCGCCTTCAAAGCTGGCGGCCAAGATGCCGCGCCAGCGCGCCGCGCCGCTTCGCGCCGCCGCCCGGGCCAAGAGGCTCCAGCGCGGCCAGTCACCGGCGGCGGCAAGATCGGGCAGGGCGTCGAGGCCTTCGTCGGTCAGGCCGAGGTTGCCGAAGTCCCCGGTCAACAGCACCGATAGACCGCGCGCCTGGGCGACGCGGTTGATGTCGTTGAACCAGACGTGATTGCAGGGATTGAGCACCGGGCGCCCGCAGAAGGCCATATCGCGGTCCAGGTCCTCCAGGGGCGATCGGCTATCTCCCCGTATCACCACATGGTCCATATTCGGGTAGAGCGCGACGACATCGGCGGCGGCCAGGCTCTCATCGCCATGGCGGCCCATCGGAGCCACGCCGTCATAGCCGGCCCTCGGTGCGGAAGTGAATGCGACCACTCGGCCATCCCGCGGCCCCATCAGCCTTGCCGCCGTCGCCGCCACCGCGGCGCTGTCCCAGCCCGAGCTCAGGTGGGTGGCCACATCCGGACCAGCGCCGCGAAGTTGCGCGGCCACCGCCGTGTCGAGCCGTTCGCGCAGGGCTTCGGCGTATTCCGCTGGACCTGACAGTCGAAGGTGTCGAATTCGGGGGGCGTAGTGGCGTCTGGCGGTCCAGCCGTGGCGGTCGATGACCACCAGTCCGCCGGGTTCGACCCGTTCCACTCCCTCGAAGAAGCTTCCCGGACCTTCTTCCGGCCGCAGCGCCAGAAAGGCCGCCAGTCGTGTCTCATCCGGTGAGATGGGGATTTCGGCCAGGGTGTGCAGGCCCCGGGGCATCGAGGCGAAGGCCGCCAGGCCGCGCGCGTGATGGAAATGCAGGGGCCGGTGACCGAAGGGGTCCCGGGCCAGAACCAGCCGGCGCCTCGGCGCATCCCAGACGGCCATGGCGTAGTCGCCCACCAGCTGATCGAAGCAAGCCTCGCCCCACCGCGACCAGGCTGCGGCCAGTATCGACGCGTCGGCCATGCCCAGCGCGCGTCCGGGTTCGAGGCCGAGGGTCCGTTCCAGCTCAGGCCGATTGTCGAGGCGCGTGTCGGCCACCATCCGACCGCCATCGCCGAGGGCTATCACGCCGAGATCATGGTGATCCTCTGGCAGGCGGCGGAACAGCCGGCGACCGATCGCCACCTCGGACCCGGCCCACTGGGATTGGGCGTGAGGCCCATAGACAGCCTGGGCGGTCAGCATCCGGGCGCAATCGGCGTCCGCGCCTGGAGCGCCATCCTGCCGCCACAGTCCGGCCAGAGCCGACATCTCAATCGCCCGGCGAGGGTGGGGCGCTCTCGATGCTGACCAGACCCTCGGCGCGAAGGTCGACGATGAGATCAAGGATGTCGCGAAGGCAGGTCTCCGCGTCCACCCGGTATTCCGCCATCAGCGTGGCGCGAAGATCGTCGACAGTCTTGGGGGTTTCAATCAGCGCCCAAACCCGCGACGCGATAGCATCCAGCCCGTAGCAGGCTCCCCTGTCGATATCCAAAGCGACAACCTCACCGTCGATCTTCGCGCTCAGGGCCTGGGGGCTTCGCGTGACCACATCGCCGTGACGCGGGGCGTCGGTCAATTCGCCATACTTAGGATAGGTGCAAGGCGTCGTGCCGGGAGCGGGCCTTGGCGATCTGACGCGCGTCCAGGGCGTCGATACGTCGCAGAGTCGGTCGCCGCCATTCTAGACGGACGTCCGGCTCCCGCGCGTAAGACGCGGGGTTTTGCTCGGGAATCGACCTATTCACGACGCTGCTAACCCTAGTTGTATCGGACGCCGTAGCCCCCACTCGGCAGGAATCACCAGAACCATATCACCCTGACCAATTCAAGACAGAGATGTAAATCCTTGTTACGCCAGTTCGCAGCGTTCGATGGCATCAAACAATTTCCAGGGCGCCGCGGCGTCGTGATTGACGCCGATCTCGACAATCTCGCAGCGCTCCGCCAGGGCCAGGGCCTGGTCGAATTCGGCCGCCGAAACGCCCATCGCCACGGCAAGAGGCCAGCGATAGACGTTGTCCAGGATCGCGCCGACCGCCTCGGGACCGGATAGGCGCGCCAAGGTCACGGCGTCGGAGAAGCTGGGGCGCAGGATGTAGATGCGGCCCAGCGGTAGGGCGCGGCGCACAAGTGACGACGGGATCGGAAGGCTGAATTTGTCGACGCCATCGCCGATGCGCTCCAGATCGTCAGCCATGCGTTCGACCAGGGCCGGCGACTCCTTCCACAGCTTGATGCGCTTCAAGCCTGGTCGCACCCAGGCCATGCGGTCGGCGGCGAGGTCTACGACAAATAGATCGTCGGCAAGAACCATCCAGTCCCGGCTCTGGAACTGGGCGGCGAGAGTGGATTTGCCGGCGCCGGAAGGCCCCAGGACCGCGAAGGCTTGCTGGCTCCCCCCAATCGCCGCGCCATGCAGAGGCAGGAGCGCGCGCTGGTGGCAAAGGGCCGCCAAGGCTGTTCCAAGAAGATAGAGGCGGATATCCCGCGCCGAGGCGTCCTGCCGAGGATCGAACACGATCTGTTTTCCATCGCGCGCCTGGTAGCGGCCGGCCGGTGCGTTGAACTGAAACCGGCCTTTGGCCACCTGCATCAAGGGCTCTACCTCGACACCACCTTCCAGGTGCTCCGGCAATCGCCCCCATTCGATGCTGATGTCGGCGCCGCGCGCCTCGGTGGCGATTGGCTCCAGCTCGGGCAGCGCGATAACCGAGCGGACTGTCAGGCCGAAGACCGTATAGAGGTGGTCGGCTGTGGGCAGCGTCGCGATGTCCAGCCTCCTCGATCGGCCGCCGCGCGGCGCTGTCCAAACACCGTCATAGGCTTATAGGATGTTCGCTCCCCTGACGAACGAGGGGCGTGACGAACGAGGGGATTGACCGGGGCGATGAGCGACCACGCGCTGGCGCCCGAGTTTGTCCTGGCGGCGGCGTGTTGCCGTCCGCCAGGCGAGGTCCGGAACACGGCTGTGGGGGCGGCGGTCGACGGCATTGACTGGGCGGTCTTTGATCGCGTCTTGGCCAGGCATCGGGTCGAGGGCCTGGCCCACGAGGCGCTGGCTGCGGCGGGCGTGGCCGTGGACCCGGCGCTGCGCCAAACGGCGAGCGAGATCGCCATGGAGGGGCTGCGGTTGGCCGCCGAGACCGGTCGGCTGCAATCGGCTTTGGACGTCGCCGGCATCGCCAATCTGGTCCTGAAAGGCGCGACGCTGGACGTTCTGGCCTGGGGCCGGATCGGCCTGAAGCAGGCCTGGGACATCGATCTGCTGGTGACGCCGGACGACGCCCGCCGCGCGCGCCATGTTCTGGAAGGGCTGGACTACCACTTGCGGGACCCCGACGATTCGTCGGATCTGGCATTCGAGGTCTGGGTGGTGCTCGCCAAGGAGTGCGTGTTCCGCCACCGCCAGAGCGGGGTCGTGGTCGAACTGCATTGGCGTCTCGCCGACGCCGCGACTCTCTTGCCCGATATCTCGGCCCGATCGCCGGCCCAGTCCGTTCGACTTTCGCAAGGCCTCGCTTTGCGTACATTGGCCAGGGACGAGCTCTTTGCCTACCTTTGCGTGCATGGCGCTTCCCATGCTTGGTCGCGCTTGAAGTGGATTGCGGATCTTGGCGCCATTCTGGCGCGGGAAGACGACGCCGGCCGGATCGCGCTCTATCGGCGGTCCCTTCACCTGGGGGCGGGAAACTGTTCGGCCGCCGCCCTGCGGCTCTGTGAATCCCTGTTCGGGGCGTCCCCACCGGCCGCGCTGCTCCCTGAAATCCATTCAAATTCAAAGGCTGGAAAACTTGTGGCCCTGGCCATGGACGCCCTTTCCCACGGCGGCGGCGCGGCGGAGATCGACACCCGGCCGTTGTTCAAGGACCGGATTCTGCTGTCCCATTTCCTGTTCGCCGACGGCTGGCATTTTAAGTTGGCGGAGTGGCGTCGCCAGGGGATCAGCATCGACGATCATATCCGGCTTCGCCTGCCGCCCTGGCTGAGCTTTCTCTATGGGCCTATCCGGGCGCCGCTGTGGCTCTGGCGCCGGATCGCGCGGCGCCTCAGCCGACCTTGACCATGCGCTTGCCGATGTTCTCCCCCGCCAGCAGTCCGACCAGGGCGGCGGGCAGATTTTCGAGGCCGTCGATCACATCCTCGCGCACCTTCAGCTGGCCCGACTCGACCCAGGATGTCAGCTGCTCAAGCGCGGCGGCTCGCTGGTCGTCGAAATCCGAGACGATGAAGCCGCGCAGGCGCAGCCGCTTGGTGACGATCAGGCCGGGCACGCCACGTGGGCCGGCTTTGGGCGCGACGCCGTCATATTGCGAGACCGCGCCGCAACAGGCGATGCGGCCGTGGTTGGCCATATTGAATAGGCAGGCCTCGAAGATTTCGCCGCCGACATTGTCGAAGTAGACGTCGATCCCGTCCGGGCAAGCCGCCCGCAGGGCGCGGCGCGTGTCGCCAACCTTGTAGTCGACCGCCGCGTCGAAGCCGAGTTCCGACGTCAGCAAGTCGGCCTTCCCCGCGCCACCGGCGATGCCCACCACGCGGCAGCCCTTCAGTCGCGCGATCTGGCCGACGATCGAACCGACCGAGCCGGCCGCCGCCGACACCACCACGGTTTCCCCGGGCTTGGGCCGGCCACACTCGAGCAGGCCGAAATAGGCGGTCAGCCCGGCCACCCCATAGACGCTGAGCAGATGAGTCAGGGGATCGAGGCGAGGCAGTCTCGCCAGTCGCCTGGCCGGCAGGGTGGCGTAGGTCTGCCAGCCGGTGTCGGCGAACACCAGGTCGCCGGCCATGAAGGCGGGCGACCGCGACTCGACCACCTCCGCCAGCGCGCCCCCGGCCATCACATCCCCGGCCTTGAGCGCTGAACGATAGGTGGCGCCCTGCATCCAGGCCCGGTTGGCCGCATCGAGCGAGACGTAGAGGATCCGGACCAGCACTTCACCGTCCTGGGGGACCGGCCGGTCGGCCTCGACGGCGCGAAAATGTTCGGGTGACAGCTTGCCCTGGGGAATCTCGGCCAGAACGATCTGTTGGTTGCCTTGTGTCATGGGACGTCATCCTCCGGGCGCGGTTTGAGTCCGCGATCTGGCGCCAGCCTAACCCAACCCTCCGCCGAAGCTAGTCAGGACGGCGCCCGGTGGCGTAGTATCGGCGGGTCGATTTATCCGATCGGGAGATCAGCATGGCCAGCGCCTGGGTTGGGAATGGACCCATCGCCCTTCCGTCCCGCGGCCTCGCCTATGGCGCGGGCGTGGCTGTCGTGCTGTTCGCCATGCTGGGTGTCGGCCTGGGCTTTCAGGCGGCGTGGCGCAAGGGCGCGGCCCCGGATCTCGACGCGGCGTCCAGCGCGGGCGCCGGCAAGGATGACGCCCTGACCGCCAGGCCGATCGTCGATCTGGCGCCCCCAACCGCCGAGCCCGATGCGGCCAAGGACGGCGCCGATGACGAGGCCGACAAGGCTGACGCCCTGGCCGCCCAGACCGCCGCGGCCCAGGCGATCCAGGCCAAGACCGCCAAGGACGGCGGCAGTATCGACGATGTCCTCACCTCTCCCACCGAAAAGCCACCCGCCGTGGCCAAGGGCGCCGCCGACGAAGCGCCTCCAGGCGTGCCGGTGAAAAGCGACGTGCCGTTCTAG
>JANYFU010000082.1 GCA_025359665.1 Caulobacteraceae bacterium | reverse complement strand
ATAGCCGCGACGTCCCGGTAATCCTTGGCCTCCACGCGTTGAAGCATCACCTTCACCTTGGTCGCCATCAGATCATCGAGGGACGCGACCTGCAGCACGCCATCCTCCGTGACCTCGGGCGCGCCCACGCGGCCGAAGCCGATGCCGCCGAAGAACGACGCCTTGACCGTCGGGGCCCCATTGTTCTCGCCGGACGCCAGGACCGTCAGGGTGTCCGGCTGGTCCTGCAGCACCCTCGACCTCGCCATGAAGGGCAGGGCCGAGTGAAGCGCGCCTCGAGCCAGAGGTTGCGATGAAAAGAAGTCGAAATCGACCGATGATCGATGCCCAAGGCGCAAGGCGATGGCCGTGCCGCCATAGAGAACGAAACCCAGGCCGGCGGCGGGCCGCAGACCGGGCCAGAGCCGTTGCTGCGCCGGGGGAAGAACCTCCATGTGGGGCTTCAGTCGACCCGTCATGCAAATTGGCGCTCGGGCCGCGGGGGGAGTGCGCCCAGGGGCGCCGAGCCGAGCCGAAGATGCCAATAGCCCCAGGACCGCTCGCTGAACCATCCCGGCTGGGCCCGGGCCAGGATCCGCCGTAACCTGTCGTCGCCGACCAGAGCCGCCAGCCGCTGGACATCGTCGTAGTCACCGATGTCCATGACCTGCGCGATCACCCGATCCGGCCAGGCGACGGCCTCGTCGGGCGACTTCCACCAGATGTATCTGGCGGCGAAATCCCTCAACGCGCCGAGAGCCTCCGGCGCCACCACCTCAGATTCAGCCGTTCGGTTCTCCATGGCTCGGCGAGACTAGCCCGAACCCGGAGAAATTGCACGAAACGGGTCTCCGCCTCCCGCCCTCTCTCAGAAACATTTGCTCGTAGATGAACCACACCGAATCGGTTCCCCACAGGCCCGCGCGCCTCCGGGATCGGCGAGGCCCCCAGCATGTCGCGATTCCGGCGACCGCCATAGCGGCGCCTGTCGATAGCTTCCGCGGATGGAGGCTTGACATTTCCGACAATATATTGCAATATGAGAATTCTGTCGGATCTTTCACATTGTGAGCCGGGCGTCTCGCTGAACGCCTCCTGCGCGATTATCCACGTGGGAGGCGGCGACCAATCGCTCTGCCGCTACAATATCGAGACAGGTCTGAAAAGTTCAATATTTTCAATATTTTATAGAGAGATTGAAAAAAGATGGCAGCCCCGTAAATCGCCCAAAAGCGCCCATCGGCCGCCCCGCCGACTCCCAATCAGCGCCCATAAAACGCCCCGGAATCGCCCCTAAAACGCCCAACCGGCTCCCGTGGGTCTCCCCACGGTCGCCCACCAATCTCCCAGCAATTCGCAAGCAGCCGCCATCCGCATACCGTAATTAACGGTCGATTAACGGTGACGCACTGCGATTTGGCGCGCTGATCGGCCCCTAAGGGTCGACGCGCGCCTCGGCGTAGCCGTTGAGCACCTCGACGCCGTTCTGGTTGACGGTCTTGACGTCCAGCTCGACGATCTTGCCCCCATCCTTGTCGCCCACGGCCTTCACGGTCGCCGTGGAGTCCAGGGTGTCGCCCGGCCATACCTGGCTGGTGAAACGCACGCCGTATTTGGTCAGGCGGGCGTCGCCGACATAGTCGGTCAGCATCTTGCCGGTCATGCCCATGGTCAGCATGCCGTGGGCGAACACCGATGGATAACCGGCCACCTGGGTGGTGAAGACCTCATCGGTGTGCAGCGGGTTGTAGTCGCCGGACGATCCCGCATATTGCACGATCTGGGTGCGCTTGAGGTCCTCGACCAGACGCGCGGAGTGGGTGTCGCCGACCTTCAGGTCGCTTGCCTTCAAAGCCACTCAGGCCTCCTGTTTCTGATCGACGGGACGTTCGGTGCGCACGCCGACGCCCCGGGCGGTGATCACCAGCTCGCCGTTCTGGTCGCGATATTCGGTGACGGACTCGGAGAAGATCAGCTTGCCTGACCGGCGGCCTTCCTTCTCCCAGGTCTTGCCGGGCAGGGACGTGGCGGTCAGCACATCGCCGGGTTTCAGATGGCGATGGTATTCGAAGTGCTGCTCCGCGTGCAGGCCGCCGCCATTACCGCCACCTCCACCGCCGCCTTCGCCGCGCACGATGCCGCTGGGGTTCTTGCCCGAGCCGAACCACGGCTTGCCGGGCCTGGGCCGCAACACGTAGTCGGGATCGAACTGAGCGCTGGCCTGGGCGAAGGTCGGCGGGGCGATGATCGACCCGGCCTCGGTCTTGGCCGCGTAGTCGGCGTCGGCATAGACGGCGTTGTCGTCGCCCACCGAGCGGGCGAACATCAGGATGTGCGACGCTTCGACGGGGAAGGTCTTCATGGCCATGGGCGTTTCCTCTTTGGCTTGCGGGTCAAGCGCCCGCCGGAATGTGTTTCAGGCGATGGTCAGGCCTTCGAACGAGCCCTTGGCGCGCCAGTCGCGAACCAGGTCGTAGAACACCACCGGACCGGCGCCATAGAGGTTTTCGAAGATGCCCTTGCCTTCGCCGACCCGGCCCTCGCCGTTGTAATAGCCAGGGGTGCAGTCCTTGCGGAACTCCAGGGCGACCTGCGGGCAGTCACGAACCATCTGGACCCAACCTGCCTCGCCCTCGGGCGTCGGCTCGATCACCCGGGCCTGGCGGTCGTTGGCCTGCTGGACCAGTTCGGCCACGTGGCGCACCTGCTCGTCAAGCATGTGGGGGAAGTTGGCGGTCAGGGCGTTCTGGGTAACCCCCAGGTGGAAACAGTTGGGGAACCCGTAGCTGTAGAAGCCGTGCAGGGTCTTCAGACCGTCCGACCAATAGTCGCTCAAGGTGACGCCGTTCCGGCCATGCACCTCGAAACCGGCGCGGCGGGTATAGGCGGTGCCGACCTCGAAGCCGGTCGCGAAGATGATGCAGTCCACCTCATATTCGACGCCGTCGAACACCAGGCCCTTTTCCGTGATGGCGTCGACGCCGCGGCCCAGGGTGTCGACCAGGGTGACGTTGGGCCGGTTGAAGGTGGGCAGATAGTCGTCGTTGAAGGTGGGGCGCTTGCAGAACTGCCGGTACCAGGGCTTCAGCGCCTCGGCCGTCTTGGGGTCCGTCACCGTCGCGTCCACCCGGGCGCGAACCTGGTTCATCTTCTCGAAGTCGGCCAGCTCGACCTGGCGGTTGAGCTCTTCCATCGACATCGCCGAGCCTTCGGCGATCCGGGCCGGCACCAGGGCCGAGAGCTTGCGGATTATATCGGTCCAGCCGTCGGCGACCAGGTCCTCGGCCAGCGGCAGCCCGCTGACCAGCATGTTAAAATTGTCCATCCG
>JANYFU010000609.1 GCA_025359665.1 Caulobacteraceae bacterium | reverse complement strand
GGTGGACGGCCTGGCGGACCTGAAATTCGGGGCCGCGCCGCTTCCGGTCGATGAGGGCCGGTGGGCGGAGGCGCGGGAGACCCTGGGTGATCGTCCGGTCTTGCTGGCCGCCAGCACCCATCCCGGCGAAGAGGATCTGATCCTGCGGGCATTCCGCCTGGCGCGCGGTGACGACCAAAGGCCGCTGCTGATCATCGCCCCCCGCCACCCCGATCGCGGCGAAGCGGTGGAAGGCCAGGCTCTTGCGGCCGGTTTTACCACCGGCCGTCGGGGCGCGGGCTCGGGGCTGGGCGCCGAAGCCGTCTATGTCGCCGATACAGTGGGCGAACTGGGTCTGTGGTTTCGTCTGTCGTCCCTGGCGGTGGTCGGCGGCAGCCTGACCACCGATTCGGTGGGCGGTCACAATCCACTGGAGCCAGCCCGGCTGGGGTGTCCGCTGATTGCTGGGCCTGGCACGCACGGCTGGCCTGTCTACGACGCCTTGGAGACAGCCGGAGCGACCTCGCGTGTCGCGCCCGACGACCTAGCGGGCTGGTTCTCGCGGGCGATCCAGCGTGATCCCGCACTGGCCCTGATGGCCGAGCGGGCGCGGGCTTTCGCCGAGGCCGGCGATGTGGCGGCCCGGACGGCGATCGACCGTGTCGTTGGCCTGGTGAAGGCATGAATTTCGTCACGCCGCGCTGGTGGTACGGCCGGGGTCCTCGGCCCATGCCGGTGACCCGGGCGCTTCTGACGCCGGTTTCATGGATCTGGGCCTGGGCCACGGCGCGGCGCCTCAGGCTCGGGCGGCCCGTCGATCCAGGCGTCCCGGTGATCTGTGTCGGTAACCTGACCTTGGGCGGCGCCGGCAAGACGCCAGTGGCGCGGGCGCTGGCGGCGCTGATGCGGGCGCGGGGCAGCGATGTCCATATTCTGGCGCGTGGCCACGGCGGCAAGTTGACGGGGCCGGTTCGCGTCGATCCCGCGACACATATCGCGGCCGACGTCGGCGACGAGGCTTTGATGATGGCGGCCGACGCGCCCGTCTGGATCGCCCGGGACCGCGCCGCCGGCGCCGTGGCCACGGCTGGGGCCGGCGCGGAGGTCATCGTCATGGACGATGGCCACCAGAACCCCTCGGTGGCCAAGACCTTGTCTCTGATCGTCGTGGACGGCGAGACGCGCGACGATGAATGGCCGTTCGGCGACGGCGCGGTGTTCCCTGCCGGCCCGATGCGCGAACCGGTTGGGGTGGGCCTCGCCCGGGCCGACGTGGTCGTGCTTCTGATGCCCGCCGATCTGCCGGCGTCCGATCCCGAACTCCTGGCGCTGTTCGCCGGCAAGCCAGTTCTGATCGCCAGGCTAGAGTCCGACAGTCCCCCACCACCCGGCGCCCAGGTCGGCTTCGCCGGCATCGGCAAACCCTGGAAGATGGAACGCGCGCTGAAAGCGGCGGGGTGCGATCTTGTCGATTTCGCGCCCCTGGCCGATCACAAACCGATCGGCGAAGCCACCCTGCGTTTCCTGGCCGACCGCGCGGCCAGCCTGGGCGCGGGCCTGATTACCAGCGAAAAAGACTGGGCGAGGCTATCGCCGGAGTGGCGCGCCCGGGTGACTGCTTGGCCGGTGCGGGCGCGGTTCGAGGATGAGGAGGCGTTGCTGAAGTTGCTCGCTGGGATGGCGGGTTCCTAAGCCCCCGCCATCCGCGCGAACTTCCACGCCGCTTCGGCCAGCAGGGGGACGCGGGCTTCCTGGGTGGCGGCCTGGGGGCTGTTGGCGGTGCCGTCGCGGACCCGGCCGACGATGCCCTGCAGGATGCCGGCCAGCCGAAAGGCGTTGTAGGCGAAGAACCAGTTGAGCTCCGGCAATCCGGACCGTCCGGTCAGGCGGCAGTATTCGGCCACATACTCTTCCATCGTCGGAATCCCGTGCGCGGTAAGGTCGGGAATGGTGGCGATCGTGCCGTTGACCCATTGCATCAGCACATAGGTGAAGTCGGCCAGCGGGTTGCCCAGGGTGCACAGTTCCCAGTCGAGCACCGCGACGACTCGCGATTCGGTGGCGTGCATCACCATGTTGTCGAGCCGGTAGTCGGCATGGACGATGGTGGTCTGGTCGTCCTCGGGCACCGATTTCGGCAGCCACTCGATCAGCCGTTCCATGGCCTCCAGAGGCTGGGTTTCCGAGGCCTTGTACTGTTTGGTCCAGCGATCGATCTGGCGTGACATATAGTTGCCCGGCCGGCCAAAGCCCTCCAGCCCGACGGCCTTGTAGTCGGTGTTGTGGAGATCAGCCAAGGTCTTCAGGGCGGCCATGTGGATGGCGTGCCGCTCGGGCGGCGCATAGGCGGGCAGGGACTGATCCCAGAGAATGCGCCCCTCGACCATCTCCATCACATAGAACATCGTGCCGACCACGCTGTCGTCGGTGCACAGGCCATAGGGCTTGGCCACGGGAAAGCCGGTCGGGTGAAGTGCGGATATCACCCGGAACTCGCGGTCGACGGCGTGGGCGCTGGGCAAAAGTTTGCCGGGCGGCTTGCGACGCATGACATATTTCTGGCCCGGCGTGACCAGTTGATAGGTGGGATTGGACTGGCCACCCTTGAACTGTCGCACCTCCAGCGGCCCAGCGTAACCCTCGACATTGGCGGCCATCCACTTGGCCAGCGCGGCCTCGTCGAACCGATGGGTCTCGGCTATCGCCTTGGTTCCGGTGTTCTGGGCTTCCCGTTCCTGTTCAAGGGTGGCTTGTTCGCCAGTGGCCTCTTCAATGGGGGCTTGGGCCTGCGCCATGACGTTTCCTCGTTGTCGCGTTTTCGCGGCGGACCTTAGCCACCGGCCCCCCGGCTTGCAAAGTCCCTGAACGCTGGCGGAGACTCAGAGCGCGCGCCAGCCGATATCGCGCCGATGAAAGCCCTCGGGCCAATCGACGCGGTCGATGGCGCCATAGGCGCGGGCGCGGGCCTCGGCCAGGTCGCGGCCCCGGGCGCAGACGTTCAACACTCGACCCCCGGCCGCGACCAGCGCGCCGTCTTCCCGGCGCGCCGTGCCGGCATGGAAGATCACCACGCCCTCATCCGGAACGCCGTCCGGCAAGCCGATCACCGACCCGGCTTGCGGGGCTTGCGGATAGCCCTTGGCCGCCAGCACCACGCAGATCGCCGCTTCGTCACGCCAGATCGGCGCGGGCAGGTCGGCGAGACCTCCACGGGCGGCGGCCAGCAAATAGGGAACCACGTCGCTTTCGAGCCGCATCATCAGCACCTGGCACTCGGGATCGCCGAACCGGGCGTTGAACTCCACCAGCCGTGGGCCGGTCGGCGTCAGCATCAGCCCGGCGTAGAGCACGCCGCGGTAAGGCGTTCCCTCGGTGGTCAGCCCGCGGATCGCCGGATCGATCAGCTGTTGGCGGGCCACAGCCTCCAGAGTCGGTGTCAGGGCGGGCGCCGGGGCGTAGGCGCCCATGCCGCCGGTGTTGGGACCCTGGTCGCCGTCGAACGCGCGCTTGTGATCCTGGGCGGCGCCGAACAACAGGCCCGTCTCGCCGTCGCCCAGGGCGAACAGCGACACCTCCTCGCCGGTCATGAATTCCTCGATCACCACCCGCGCGCCGGCCGATCCGAACCGGCCGCCCAGGCAGTCGTCGACGGCGGCGCGCGCCTCGGCCAGATTGGCGGCGATGGTGACGCCCTTGCCGGCGGTCAGGCCGTCGGCCTTGATAACGTAGGGCGCGGTCAGGGTGGCCAGATAGGTCGCCGCCTCGTCCGCCGTTTCGAACACCCGATGGGCGGCCGTGGGCAGGCCGTGACGCGCGGCGAAGGCCTTCATGAACGCCTTGGAGGTCTCGATCCGCGCGGCGCGCGCCGAGGCGCCGAAACAGGCGATGCCGACGTCCTCAAGGGCGTCGGCCAGGCCGGCCTCAAGGGCGATCTCGGGGCCGACGACGACCAGATCGGCGCCGATCTCGCGCGCCAGGGCGACCTGGCCGGTCACATCGGCGGCGGCCACGGCGCGGATCTCGCCCAGTGCCGCCATGCCGGGGTTGCCCGGCGCGCAGACCAAGCGTTTCACCAAGGGCGACTGGGCGATTTTCCAGGCCAGGGCGTGTTCGCGGCCACCCGATCCGACGACGAGGATGATCATGATCGTCCGATTGGCGGGAACCGGGCCGGGCCGTCAAGCGGATGACCCGCGCGGCCCTGCTTCAGGGGATCAGAACCCGGGCCATGGCGGTCGTCTCCTGGGGCGGTGGAGCGTCGATCGTGGGGATGTAGGCCGAGAACAGGCTCCCGGAGCCCTCGGTGCTCTCGACGATCAGGCCTCCACGATGGCGGTTGATGATATGTTTGACAATCGCCAGGCCGAGACCCGTTCCAGGCCGTTCCCGCGTCTTCTGGCCTTCCACCCGATAAAACCGCTCGGTCAGCCGTGGCAGATGGTTGCGGCCGATGCCGGGACCGAAATCCCTGACCTTGACCGCCACATAACGCCGGCCGGCTGCATGGTCAGGCGTCAGGATCGAGAAATGCGCGGCCAGGTCCGACATAGGCGCCGCCGCCCTGGCGGGGGGGAGGCCGGTCAGGACCTCGATATTCACCGCGCCGCCGATCGGCGTGTATTTGATGGCGTTCTCCACCAGGTTCTGGATCACCTGCAATATCTGATCGCGATCGGCGGCGGCCATGGCGACGCCCGACGCCGGCAGCACCGGCCAGAAGACCACCGAGCGTTCCTTGGCCAGCGGACCCAAGGCGTCGAGAACGTCGATCACCGCCACCGCCATGTCCACGCTTCCGGAAGGCGGGATGTGTTCGCCAAGCTCGATTCGCGACAGGCTCATCAGATCATCGATCAGCCTGCGCATCCGCTCGGCCTGAATATGCATGATACCCAAGAAGCGATCCCGCGCCTCGGCGTCGTCGCGGGCATGGCCCCTCAGCGTCTCGATAAATCCCGCCAGAGAGGCCAACGGTGTGCGAAGCTCATGGCTGGCGTTGGCCAGGAAGTCGGCTCTGGTGCGTTCGCTGCGGCGGATCTCGGTTTCGTCGCGCAGGGCCAGCAGAACCTGTCCTGGTTGGCCCCCGTCCAGCTCCATAGGCAGAGCTCTGGCTCTCCAGGTTCGATCCTGAACCCCCCGCACCTCATAGACCGCCTCTCCGGGCAGGCCGTCGAACAGAGCCTGGTCGATCGCATCCAACACTTCGGGCGCGCGTATGGCGGTGGTCAGGGGGCCATCCTGGCGCTGAATGCGCAACAGCGAGCGGGCGGCGGCGTTGGCGAAGATGAACCGACGTTCGCTAGGATTTTCGCGCATCCCACCCTCGATCAGCAGGATCGGGTCCGAAAGCATGTCCAGCATAACCGCGAATGGCGGCTTGGACATGGCTGGCGGGTCGGACGCCATGTTTGCAGGGGTGGGTTCCGGCTCTCTCGGGGAACCGCGCCAGAAATGCAGACCCGCCAGGACGCTGGTAGTCGCGGCGGCGACCAGGGCCGGACCCAAAGCGGCGTGGCCGGCCAGGACCAGAACCAGCGGCGCGCCCACCGAGGCGGCGACCAGCGCCACCATCCGCCAGGAGAGCGGAGAGGCGTTCGGCGGCGGGGGGCTGGGGTCGGTCATGGCGGGGCGAGGGTGAAGACTGGGTGAGGATACGGTCGATGATTCGTGGCTTGGCCCCCCATTCTAGCTATACGGTCGGCGCATGACAGTTTGCCCATTAGGGGTCTTCGCCTTGCCATTCGGGGTCTTCGCCTTGAAAGACGCCCAATTGCGGTCGTATTAGGCTGGCCCCATTGGATTGCATCAATTCGCCGCGAGTGAGAGCCCCTGTTGATGAATCGTAAGTTCCTGCTCGCCGCCGTTTGCCTTGCCCCCATGCTTCTGGCGCCAGCCGCCGTCTGGGCCACCGACACCATCTCGACCGCTATCACCACCCCGGTCGCCACGGCCACGGCGACCAATAACGCCCCGGACAATGTCGATATCGCCAGCGCCGGATCGGTGGGAATCGCCGCCTCGGGGGCCGCGGTGACCCTCAACAGCTCCAACACGGTTTCGGTTGAAGGCCAGATCGGCTTCACCGACGTCAACAACGCCACGGGCATACAGGTCCAGGGCGGCAACACCGGGTCGGTGACCAACACCGGCTCGATCACGCTCACCGAGGCCTATGCGCCCACCGACACCAACAATGACGGTTTGATCGATGGCGCCTACGCGCAAGGGACCAATCGAACCGGAATCCAGGTGATCGGCTCGGCGCCGTTCACCGGCGGCATCACCAACCTCGGCTCGATCACCATCCATGGCAACAGCTCCTACGGTGTCTCGATTCAGGGACCGATCACCGGGAGCTTTCAGTCGCAGCAGGTGACGCCGGCCACCAGCACGGCCGCGGCGGTCGTCGCCAGTGGTGGGATTTCGGTGCTGGGCGACAACGCTATCGGATTTCAGGTCACTCCGACTGGGGCCGTGGGCGGCAGCGTCACCCTCGCCAATGTAACGGCCCAAGGGGTGAACGGCCGGGGCGTGGTGATCGGCGGCGCCGTGGCCGGAGGCGTCAATCTGACCGGCACGATCACCGCCAGTGGCTATCGCAGCACGGGGAGGTCCAACTATCCGACCCTGGCGGTGCTCTATACGGCGCAGGAGCTCTCGCAAGGTGGTTCGGCGGTGACGATCGCCGCCAATGTCGGGGCCGGCGTCATCCTCGGCGCCCCGCCTCTGTTACTGTCCACCACCAACCTCGATCTCGACAACAACGGCGTCCCTGACACCCTGCAGGCCATCGGCTCCATCACCAGCTATGGCGTCGCTCCGGCCCTGGTGATCGGGGCGGCGGGTCAAAACGTCGAACTCGGCGTCGTTGGGGCGGGGCGCGGGGTTGTCGGTGAAGGCGGCGCCGGGGCCTATGGCCTGGTCATCCAGGGCTCGATCACCGGCAATGGCGTGTTTGACCAGATCAGCACACCCAATCTGGCGGCGCCCGCGCCGGGAACGGCGATTCAGATCGGAGTCGCCGGCGGCGGCTCGGCGATCATCGATGGCGGTGTCTACAATACCGGCTCGATCAATGCCCTGGCCTATCAGGCCAACGCCACGGCCATCCACATCCTCGGCGGCGCATCCACGCCGTTGATTCTCAACGACGGTGTGATCACGGCGAGCTCCATCCAGCAAACCTCCAACACGACGGGGGTCACCCCGGTCGCCGTCAATGGCATCCTGATCGAAGCCGGCGCTTCAGTCGCCAGTATCGTCAACAACAGCGGCATCACGGCCAACATCACCGGTTCCGGCGGTGTCGGGGGAACATCGGGCGCGATCATCGACAAATCCGGGTCCGTGGTCAGCGTCACCAACACCGGCGTGATCAGCGCCCAGACCACCCAGACCCTAGTGTCCGCTCCGATGCCTGCGACCCTGACGGCGATCGACCTCTCCGCCTCCACCGCGCACCAATCCATCATCCAGAAGGTCAATCCAGCTTTCGCCACCGCGACGGGCTACAATGCGACGCTGAGTTACACCCAGGGCGTGATCGTCAGTTACAACGGCGTCGTCTATCAAGCCACGACCGCCGTGGGCGTAGCCCTCGATCCGTTCGACTACCCCGCCTATTGGCGGCAAATCGGCTCCACCACGCCGTCCTTGACCGGCTCGGTCTATTTCGGGTCGGGGGGCAGTACGCTCGATGTTTCGGCGGGCGGGGTCAACGGCGACATCATCAATCTGGGTGTGGGCGTCAACACCCTCAACATCCACGGCGCCGCCGGCTCGGGCGTGACTGGCGCGACGGTAAAGGGCGCTATTTCGGAGGGGGTGGCGACGGGGCTCGGCAACGGCGGCCTGACGATCAACGTGGATAACGGCACGCTAAGCGACACCAACCCGAATAGGATCAATGCCAAGAGCGTCAATATCGGGGCCAATGGCCTGCTGCTGGTTTCCGCCGACCCGGCCAAGGGAACCAACACCGACTTCATAACCTCCGGGGCGTCGGTGTTCGCCCAGGGCGCCCAGGTGGGACTGACCCTCAAGAGTCTACCCACGGCGCTCACCCAGGTCTACACCATCCTGCAAACCGCGCCCGGCGGAACCTTGACCGCCGGAACCTTCGCCACCGGTCTGCTCGACAACGCGCCATTTCTGTTCACCGCCGACGCCACCTATGCGCCAGGGGCCAGTCCCGCCACCGACTCAAGCAAGATCCTGCTGACGGTCTCGCGCAAGACCGCCGCGCAGCTCGGCTTCAACGCCGCCGAGGGGGCCGCGCTCGACGCGGTTCTCGCCGCCGCGCCGAAAACCAGCGGCATTCAGAGCGCACTGCTTTCGCAGACCAGTCAGGCGGGTCTGAAATCGGTTTACGACCAGCTGCTGCCAAACCAGGGCCAGGGCCTGTTCGATTCTCTCGACGCCGCCGCACAGGCGATATCCGGCCTGACCGGGACCGTTCCCGACCCCACCGGCCGGGTGAGCGGCACCAACCTGTGGCTGCAGGAGGTCAATGAGCGGGTGAAGCGCTCGGGCGTCTCGACCGAAGGCTCTCTGTCGAAGCTCCTCGGCATCGTCGCCGGCTATGAGACCATGAGTCCGGGGGGCGGGGCGGTCGGCCTCACACTGGCCTATTTCAACGCCAGCGAGCAGGACGCGGCCTCGCCGATTGGCGCCGGCGTACAAAGTTCCACGGTGGAAGTCGGCGCCTATTACCGCCGCGAGGCCGGCCACCTGTCAGGCTCCCTGCGGGTCGGCGCCGGCTATTCCTGGCTTGAAGACCGGCGCAAATTCCTGAGCACCAACACCGCCCTCTCCGCCCAGTCGAATTGGGGAGCCTTGTTCTTCGACGGCCATGCCGGACTGGCCTATGAGCAGCACCTGGGCCGCTTCTTCGCCCGCCCCGAGATTTCGGCGGACTTCACGGCGTTCGACGAGGGATCACATGCCGAAGCGGGCGGCGTCGATGGCTTCAACCTCAGTGTCGCCAGCCGCAAAAGCACGCGCCTGAGCGGTCAGGCGATCCTGGTTCTGGGCCGCGAATGGGGAACCACCGCGAGCTGGCTGCGGACCGAGTTCCGCGCGGGTTGGCGGGAAATCCTGGCCGGCACGGTGGGTGACACCACCGCGTCCTTCACCGGCGGTAATCCTTTCACGCTTCAGGCCGAAAATGACCAGGGCGGCTGGGCCACCTTCGGCTTCTCGGTAAAGAGCGGTTCGCAATATTCCTATCTGGCCCTGGAGGGTGACGCCGACCTGCGCGCCGGCGAACAGCGCTATGATCTGAGGATCGCGGGGCGCTCGCTCTTCTAGCCGTTTCCGACCATTGGGGGGTGGGCCATGTCGTATCTGGATGCGCTGAAGGACTACACGCGGTTCGATTTCACCGATCCCGCCGGCCAATGGACCCGTCCGGTCTGGCGGCGGGGCTCCGGCCCCGCCGTGATCATCATCCATGAGATGCCGGGCCTGCATCCACTGGTGATCCGCTTCGCCGACCGGGTGGCGGCGGCCGGCATGACCGTGTTCCTGCCAAGCCTGTTCGGCGACCCGGGACGCCCGCCGACTACCGGCTATGCGCTGCGAACCATGCTCAAGGCCATCTGCATCAGCCGCGAATTC
>JANYFU010000602.1 GCA_025359665.1 Caulobacteraceae bacterium | reverse complement strand
TCCGTTCGACGCGGAGGCGGCGTCGGTGACCAGCGCCGGGGTCTCGGCCCTGATGGTGGCGATGCAGGCGATCCTCGATCCCGGCGACCGGGTGGTGGCGGTGACGCCGGTGTGGCCCAATCTGGTCGAGATCCCCAGGATCCTGGGCGCCGAGGTGACACGGGTGGGGTTGGAGCCACACGATGGCCGCTGGACCCTCGACCTCGACCGTTTGTTGGTGACGGTCACGCCAGGGACCCGGCTGCTGCTGATCAACTCGCCCAACAACCCCACCGGCTGGACCCTGCCGGCGGCGGCGCGGGATGCGATCCTCGATCACTGCCGACGGCTGGGCGTGTGGATCCTAACCGACGATGTCTATGAGCGGTTGGTCTTCGGCGACGCCGTGGAAGATGGGCCGGTGGTCACCGCCCCGTCGTTCCTGACCCTTTCCGATACGGACGACCGGGTGGTCAGCACAAACAGCTTCTCCAAGGCCTGGCGGATGACCGGCTGGCGCCTGGGCTGGATCGTCGCGCCGCCGGCGCTATGGGGAGATCTCGGTAAGCTGTTGGAATACAACACCTCCTGTGCTCCGGAGTTCGTCCAGACGGCGGGCGTGGCGGCCCTGGAACAGGGCGAGGCGTCGATCGAGACATTGCGCCTGGAGATGATCGCCCGGCGCGATCAGGTGCTGGCCGGGCTGCGGGCGCTGCCTGGTGTGGAGACCACCACCGCCGACGGCGGCCTCTATGCCTTCTTCCGCATCGCCGGCCAGACCGACTCGGTGGCCATCGCCAAGCGCCTGATCGCCGAGGCCAAGCTCGGCCTCGCTCCCGGCGCGGCGTTCGGCCCCGAGGGCGAAGGCTGGCTGCGCTGGTGCTTCGCCACCAGCGAGAGCGCGATCGACGACGGGCTGGAACGGTTGAGGCGGTGGATGGGCGGCGGCGGGCAGGTTTGAGTGGAATTCGAAGAGAACAAAAAGAAAACATTGACCCGGAGTGGGCGACGCCTTATCTTTGCAATTTGAGAAACTCGCGCGAACAGCCTCTATTGCCGAGGGATCGCGACGGGCTATGATGGGGACGAGATCGGCGATGAGCGCCATGCAAAGCGAGGTCTTCGAAGCCTTTCGCGCCATAGATGTCCCAGAGGATAAAGCCATGAGAGCCGCGACCGCGCTCGGCAAACGCGACGACGACGTCATGTCCGTGAAGGGCGAGTTGCTGGTCATCAAGTGGATGATGGGGTTCGTCCTGGCGTTCCAGGTCGCGATATTCGCCAAGCTTTTCATGCACTAAATCGTCGGCCGGAGTTGGCCGGAGGAAAAACGCCATGAACAAACCGGCCGGACCGATCGTCGCGGATCCTGGGTCGCGGGAAGCCCTGATGCGGGCCTATTGCCAGGTTGGCGAGCGACGGGCGATGACGCTGGGCAATCGCGGGCCGATCCGTTTCACCGCCGAGGGCTCGCTGCATCCGGAGATCCTGGACGCCTACAGCCGCTGCGGCTTCTATGTGTTTGAGGGCGTGTTGAAGGCCGACGAACTGGCCGACATCGAAGCCGATTTCCACTACATCCAGGCGCGGCTGCCCACCGAACGGGGCTCGGCGGTCGACGGTCTCGGGCGGGCGGCGCTTGGCGTCGGTCTCCAGGGCCTGAACCTGATCTGGGCCAGGCCGCTCAGCGACCCGGTCGGCGGCACCAAGGCCGCGCACGGCCGCTATCCGGTAAAGATGTACGAGCCGGCCGCCGCCGCCGATGCGCCGGCCGAGGTGGTTTACCTGACCCTCGGCTCGCTGCAGTTCTCCGAGGCGTGCCTGCGGGTCTACGGCCATCCGGGCCTGCTGGCCGCGGCCGTCAACGGCGACGACTTCGTTCCGTTCAACGAGGCGCTGTGGATGAAGGCGCCGGGCCTCGGCGCTTCGGTGGCCTGGCATCAGGACGGCTGGACCCATTGGGAAAGCCCGGACCTCGACGGGGGCTCGCACGGCTTCAACTTCATGGCCCAGCTCTACGGCTGCACCCCGGCCAACGGCCTGTGGGTGATTCCCGGCTCCCATCGGCTGGGCAAGGTCGACATCAAGGCCTGGGTCGAGACGGCGGGGACCGAGTTGCTGCCACAGGCTGTTCCGCTGGTCTGCGCCCCCGGCGATGTCGCCATCACCAATCGCCAGGCGGTGCACGGCTCGTTCGCCAACACCAGTTCCGACTGGCGGGTGACCGTCAACCAGGGCTTCCACCGCCGCCGCTCGGTGCTGGGCGTT
>JANYFU010000591.1 GCA_025359665.1 Caulobacteraceae bacterium | reverse complement strand
GCGTGACCACGGACATTGGCTCTACGAAACCGGTGACACATTGGTGATCCGCGTTTCGACCAGCCAAGTGGTAATGCTGTTGACCACCGTCCGGGCCGGCCCGCTCCCAGCGATCTCCATCGAAGTCACTCGCCTCGACCGTAAGAACGCGGTCGCCGCTGATCCAGCGCCGTCGCTCTCTCCACCTCTCATCGCCACGCAAGCCGCCGAACTACCGCCGGCCACGCCGGTCGCCCTTCCCGTCACCGCGGCGCCCCCACTGAAGACCGCCGATGGCCGGCAGGCGCTGGGCGTCAGGCTCGATGTGCATATTCAGAATAAGGGCGACACCGTATACATCAACAACTTCTGGGCCGGCGCCCTGGGCGAACGGTTGGCGATCGAGGCCTTCGCGATCTCGCCGCTTGAAGGCCTGAGGCCTGACCAGATCGAATACACGGCGATTGATGAGGCGGGCGCCGAAATTGGCTGGGTCGATGGCGGTCAAATCTGCGGTCGAAAGGGCGTCGCCACGGCGCTGACGGGCTTCGCGATCCGGATCAAACCAGACAAGGCCGACGCCTATGAGTGCGAGTATCGCGGATCCTTTAGTTCCGGCCGGCTAGTCGGACCGTTGAAGGACGGCGCGCCATGCCGCTCCGAACGTGGTGATCGGCTGGAAGCCCTCCAGGTGTTCATTACGGCCCGGGTTCGGAAAGAGTTTACACCGGCACAAGTGTTAACCCCACCGGCCCCTACGCCTGCCGGTTCGGAGCCCGCGTTGGCGTCGGCCCGACCGATCGGTCCGCGCTTCAGCGTATTCCGCGAGACCTCGGAATGATCAGCGGGGCTCGCCGGAGTCCAACGCGGCAGCTGAAGTCGCCATGTCCAAGATAATTATCAACGCCGGTTGTGGACCGCCTGGACGAGGTGGGCTTCCGGCGATGTTCGCGACTTGGCGACAAGTGCGCGTAGACATTGATCCAGACGTTGCGCCGGACCTCGTCGCTGACATCACCGACCTGTCAATGATCGAGTCCGGCGTGGCGGACGCACTGTGGACCTCCCACTGCGTCGAACATCTCTATGCGCACTTGGTGCCAACGGCGTTGGGCGAGATCCGCCGTGTACTGAGAGACGATGGATTCGCCTGTATCGTCGTTCCCGACATGCAACGCATCGCCGCCATGATCGCCGAGGACCGAATGCACGAGACGCTCTACGTTTCGCCGGCCGGACCGATTACGCCTCACGACATGGTGTTTGGCTTCGGCCCCGCGATCGCCGATGGCCAGCTGTCCATGGCGCATCGCTGCGGGTTCACGCCCGCCATAATGACCCGGTGCATGATGGAAGCCGGATTTGGTGGCTACGCTGTTCTGCGTCGGGCCAACTTTGAACTGGTGGCCCTGGTGCAAAAGCGGGACTGGCCGCGGACCTCCGACCGCGACGCCTTGATCGCGGCCTTGGACCTATGATCGCGCTATTCGTCCACCAAAATTTTCCTGCCCAATATAGACATATTGTTCGATACCTTGCCGATCAACCAGGTAATCGAGTCTACTTTATCAGCCAAAAAAACGACAATGCTATGCATGGTGTTGATGTCATAACCTATGCGCTGCCACCTATTCCACCTCTAAATTGCCATCCATTCACCGTAGACTTTGATATCGCTGTCCGTCACGGCATGGCGGTAGTTGAAGTCTGTCGACATCTGGAGGCATCTGGAGTCAGGCCTGACGTGATCTGCGGTCACGCCGGTTGGGGCGAGATGTTGTTTGTAAAGGATGTTTTTCCGGACGTTCCAATTCTGTCCTATTTCGAGTTCTACTATCATGTACGCGATGTCGATGTTGGTTTTGATTCGGAGTTTCCAGGCCTGGCCGAGGATCCGTTCCGACTTCGGGCGCGGAACGCCGTGGGGCTGTTGAGCTTCGACGGTATTGACTGGGGGAACGCGCCGACCCGGTGGCAGCGCGACGTACATCCGCCGGAACTGCGCTCGCGAATCTCGGTGGTCCATGAAGGCGTCGACACCACCCTGGTTCGACCGCAATCCGACGCCTGGCTCTATCTGGAGCGGACAGGCGTCCGGCTGGCCCGAGAGGATGAGGTAGTGACCTATGTGGCGCGGGGACTGGAGCCCTATCGCGGCTTTCACGTCTTCATGCGCGCGGCGCGAGAAATCCTTCGTCGCCGGCCGCGGGTGCGCATCCTGATCGTCGGCGCCGACAAGGTCAGCTACGGTCCCCCCGCCGCCGATGGGCGTAGTTGGCGGGAGATCATGCTCGCGGAAACGGGCCTAGCCAGTGAGCCGAGGCTGCACTTTCTGGGACAGGTGCCGCACGAAGCCTATCTGAAACTGCTGCAGGTCAGTTCGGTCCATGTCTATCTGACCTATCCGTTCGTGCTGTCGTGGTCGTTCATTGAGGCGATGGCGGCGGGCTGTGCGATCATCGGTTCGGCGACGCCGCCGGTGCTGGAGGTGTTGAAGGACGGCGAAAACGGACTGGCGGTGGATTTCTT
>JANYFU010000073.1 GCA_025359665.1 Caulobacteraceae bacterium | reverse complement strand
TCGAGGTGCCAAAACGGGCGTTCGGGCGCGGATTTCATGGCGAGCGTGCTTCCCTGCTTTCCAGCCCCGGCGATAAACCGCGATCACGCCCTTGACGAGGGCCGCCCCCTGCCCTGGTTGGCTAGACGCCGCAAAAGGACTGTTTCCGCGCCATGCTTCATCGCCTCGCCTCAACGCCAAGCACCGTCCGGTTTGGCATGTTCGACGCGGCGTTCCCGCCGGTGCTGACCATCGCGTCCGGCGACACCGTGATGTTCGAGTGCGTCTCGGGCGGGCCGGAGGTCATGCCGACGCCGGAACAGGGTTTGGCCATCCCACCCGCCCTCCAGGCGATCCATGACGCCCGCCTCGAGCGGATCGGACCACACATCCTGACCGGACCCGTGGCGGTGGCCGGCGCGGAACCGGGCGACACCCTGGAACTGCGGATCGAGGCCATCGAGCCGGCGGTGGACTGGGGCTATTGCGCGGTTCGCCCCCTGGCGGGCACGCTTCCCGAGGATTTCCCCGATCGCTATGTCAGCCACATCCGCGTCGATCGCGCGGCGATGACCTGCAAACCGAACTGGGGACCGACGATGCCGCTGCGCCCGTTTTTTGGCACCATCGGGGTCTCGCCGCCGCCGCGCTATGGCCGACTGTCCAGCAAGGAGCCCCGTGAACACGGCGGCAACATGGACTGCAAGGAACTGACCACAGGAGCGACTATCTTCTTTCCGGTCTGGGTTCCCGGCGCCAATCTGTCGGTCGGCGACGGCCACGGCCGGCAGGGCGACGGCGAGGTGTGCGTCAACGCCCTGGAGATGGGCCTGACCGGAACCTTCACTTTCATCCTGCACAAGCGGGGTGACGGCACGGGCCACAGCTGGCCACGGGCCGAGACCCCGAGCCACTTCATCACCCTGGGCTTCAACGAGGACCTGGACCTCGCCATGAAACAGGCCCTGCGCGGCATGATCGAACTGATCGTTTCCCGAAGCGCCCTGACCCGCGTCCAGGCCTATCAGTTCTGCTCGCTGGCGGTGGACTTCCGCGTCACCCAGACCGTCAACAGCGAGAAGGGCGTGCACGGGATGCTGGAGAAGGGGCTGCTGTTTTAACCACGGCGGACCGCCCCTCACCTACGCCAGCCCACGAGCGCGGGCCTTCATCACCGCCTCGGTCCGGTTGACCGCGCCCAGCGCCGCGATCGCCGCGGCGATATGAGCCTTCACCGTGGCCGGCGAAAGGTCGAGCTCTCGGGCGATCTCCTTGTTGGACTGGCCCAGCGCCGCCAGCTTCAGGACGTCGCTCTGGCGCTCGGTCAGGCGTGGACCGCCCGATCCAAAGTCTCGGGCGAGGCCAGGCGAGATGCGGCCGGTGGCGATCTCGGCGATCCGCGGCGGCAGGTAGCGCCCGCCCGCCAGCACCAGGCTAATCGCCGCCTCGATAATCGCGCTCTTGGAGGTCTTGGGCGCGAAGCCAGCAATGCCGAGGTCGAACAGCGCCAGCAACACCTCGTCTTCCTCATTGCCGGTGACCACCAGGATCGGTGCGGCCGGCGCGGCGTCGCGCAGCCGCCGCACGCCTTCCACCGGGCCCGCGCCCGGCATCACCAGGTCGGTGATGATCAGTTCGGGTCGCCGCTCGGCCGCGCGCCAGGCGGCTGGGAAATCCGGCGCCTGGATCACCTCGGCCCGCGGCCACCCGATCGCCACGGCGCCCGCCAGCGCCTCGCGCATCATTGCGTGGTCATCACAGATCAGACAGGTCTTCATCCGCGCCGCCGATCCTGTACGTTCCCGCCCGCAGCCCTTCAGGCAGCTTTCGCCTCGGCGGCGGGAAGTTCAAGCCAGAAAGCGCTGCCGGCGAGCCAGCCCCGGTCCAGCCCGATGTCGCCGCCCATCAGCCCGGCCATCCGCCGCGCCGAGGCCAGGCCCAGGCCGAACCCTCCGCGCACCTCGTCGCCGTGGTCGGACCCCTGTACGAAATCGTCGAACAGCCGCGGCGAGTCGGCATCGGAAACGCCCACGCCGTCGTCGATGACCCACAGCCGCACACGACCCTCGCGCCTGCGCGCACCAACCAGCACCCGGCGCGCCTTGGCATGGCGGATGGCGTTGCCGAGCAGGTTGCCCAGCGCGCGCTCGGTCAGGGCCGGATCGGCCAGTACATGCAGGTGGGTGGGCAAGGCCAGGATCTCGACGTCGGCCAAGCGCGCGGCGGGCTCATTCAGCTCGGCGAGGCGGGCGATCAGCGGTCCGACCGCCAGCCGCCCGACGTGCGGCTCGACCCCACCGGCCTCGAGTCGCAAGTGGTCCAGCATCTGCCCCAGCAACTGCTGGGTGGCGTCGAACGCCCATGTAACCTTGCGCTGGGCGAGCGCCCGGCCGCGGGCGTCCTTGGCGCGCACCGCCTGGTCGAAGAAGAGGCGCGCGGCCTGCAGCGGCTGGCCAAGGTCGTGGCTGGCGGACGCGAGGAACCGGGTCCTGGCGTCGCGCTCGGCGGCGACCACTATCAGTGCGGCCTCGGCGGCTTCCCGCTGGGCGTCCGCACGATCGACGGCCCGCTGCAGGACGTCGCGCAGGGTGATGGCGACGAAGCTGTAGGTCACGCCGAACACGATCATCGCGATCGAATAGGGGCTCCAATAGACCGCGTAGAACAACGCCGTCGAGGTGGGGATGACCATCGGGATGAGGCTCGGCCGTCCGCGGTCGGGCGGGCGGCGGATGGAGCCCATCACCTGCATGGTCACCGCGCCCAGTTGGAAGACGACCACGACCAGCTTCAGCGGCTCGTCGACATAGGGTCCAGCGATCCAGGTGCCGGCGACAATCGCGACCGCGCCGCCCCAACCGATCATTCGCGTGCGATGCCGGCGCTGCGCGCGCGCCTGTTCCGGGCTTAGTCTCCGGTCGGCGGGCAGCACGACGAGCGTGAACCAGACGGCGACGTAGGCGGCGGTGACGCCCGCCACGAGCCAGCGGTTGAGGGCGGGCAAGGCGCCGCCCAAGGCCCACAGCGTATAGCCGCAAAGCCCGGCCAGGACCGCCATCCCCGTCAGATGGACCGCCAGTGTCCGCCGCATCGGCTCTCCTCCGTTGCGCCATCTTCGCCTGAACGGCGCTGCGCGCAACCGGATGAGCCATCTGGCTAGGCCATGTGGCGGATGGGCGGCCGCCTTCGCGGAACGCTAGTCTGAGTTGTGTCTGGAGGGCGCGTTTGTGGCCCTCGCGTCCCGTCGAGGAGTCAAGTAAATGCGCGCAGCTCTATTCTTGTCCGCAGCCCTCGTGGCCCCAGTCGCGCCGGCGGCCTTCGCGGACCCTGTTATCAACCTCCCGCCGCCGGGCAGCCATTCCTTCGTTGCGCTCTACGAGACCGGGGCCCCGCTCGGCGTCTGCCTTCATGTGCAATGCCAGATCGTAAGCGCCGCCTCGGTGAATACCTCGATGGCGCCGGTCACCTTCGTGGGCTCCGACCCCAACCGGTCGATAACCGGGTTCGGGTCCACCAGCGGCGCGGCCATGCACGCCTTCATCCGCGCCACGACCTTTGCCGAAATCGACACGGCGTTCGAGGATACCTACACGGTCCACGGCGGCGCGGGTTCGTTCTCGATCGCCGTGACCATGAATGTCGACAGCATCGCCGGCAGAGTGTCCCTCGGCCCCGGCACAATCGGTATCGACACAATTACGGGCGTGATCGGAACCTTCGACATCGATCCTCTGTCGACCGAAATTCCGATCGTCCATCCCTTCGACGCCACAAGCCAGGTGCAGGCACACGTCAGCCTTGGCGGCGCGGACCCGCTCACCGCCCCGCTCAACCTCAGCGTCAGCTACACGCGGATCGTGAACCCCGGCGACGTTTTCGATCTGGGCTACGAGTTGGAGGCCGGCGGCTTCGGCGTCGTCGACGCCTCCAACACCGCCACCGTCAACTTCGCCTTGCCCGACGGCGTCTACCTGACCGACGCATACGGCAACACGTTCGGCACACCGACCTCGGTGCCGGAACCGGCGGCGTGGGCGCTGATGATCGCGGGCTTCGGCCTTACGGGCGCAACCCTACGGGTACGCAAGGCCCGTGCGAGTCTGAGCACCTAGTGCGTGAGCAATTTCATGTGATCGGGCATGAATTCGGGGCGAAGGCCGGCGCGAATTTGGCTGATTGCTTCCAGCGCGGCGGGAATATCACTTGGCGAGTAGGGCTTCGGCAGGCAGGCGACGGCTCCGGTCGCCGCAAGATCGCTGATATCGCCGCAAACCGAAGTCGCGAACAGAACGGCCGTACCGTAGCGCTCAACCAATTGTCTTGCCACGACGCGCCCATCACCGGGCCACAACATGACATCGACGACGGCGAAGGGCGGCCGCGTCGCCTCGGCTGCCGTCAGAGCGGCGGCTTCGGAAGACGCCACGCCGCAGACGTCGTAACCCACCCGTGTCAACTCATGCTCAAGATCCATCGCGACGATGGGATTATCTTCGACGATGAGAACTTTGAATGACGACATGCAAGGGTAACAGCCGGAACGCCGCGTCGTTCCATTGGAACCTATCCGAGAGCCACCAGTTTTCTTCATGAATGACTGACAGGCAGGAGGAAATCATGTCGAATGTTATCGCCAAGGACTCGAATTCCCTGAACGTCGCGCAGCCCCATGGATGGGGGCCTCACCCCCTGGTGTGGGCCTCGATGGGCTGTCTGGTGTTCTGGTGGACAGTGATCAGCGCGTTGCATCCCTGAGCCTGGTCGTCAGTCCGCTTCGGAGGTTGAGCCCAATTCATTGTCGGCCCGCGACGGGCGGCGGGTTGGGCGCTGCTTGCCATCGCCGGCCGGCGGCGCCCGCTTGGCGCGAGCATGGCGCTGGCGCTCAAGGTCGGGTGGCGTCCAGGGTCGGCTTTCGATGGCCACCTGCTGGGGATAGGCGAAGGTCAGACCCTCGCGCTCGAATACGGCCTTCACGGCCTTCATCAGATCGAAGCGCGTGTCGATGTAGCCCTCGGGAGAGGTCCAGGCGCGCAGCGTCACGGTGACCGAACTGTCGCCCAGCTTGGTAAGCTTGGCCCAGGGCGGCGGATCGGCGACGATCCTCGGATCAGCCTTGGCGGTTTCGATCAGCAGCTCCAGCGCGAGGTCGACGTCGTCGGCATAGTCGATCCCGAAGTCCATACCGATGCTGCGGCTTTGCGGCATCGAATAGTTGACGATGATGTCGGCGCCGAACGCCTTGCTGTTGGGGATGAACACCACCGAGTTCTCGAGATCATGCAGACGGGTGACGAACAGGTCCAGACCTCGGACCTTGCCGACCACCCCGCCGATCTGCACCCGGTCGCCGATCCGGTAGGGACGAAGCAGCAGGATCATCACGCCGGCCGCGACGTTGCTCAACCCGCCCTGCAGCGCCAGGCCGATCGCCAGGGACGCGGCGCCGAGCACGGCCAGCACCGAGGTGGTCTGCACCCCGATCTGTTGCAAGACGGCGATCAGGCCGATGATCACCACGATGTAGCGGACCAGCGAACCGACAAATCCCTGCAACACCGCGTCCGGTCTCTGGGCGTGGAACCGGCCGGTGGCGTTCTTGGCCAGGCCGGACGCCCAGTCGGCCGCCCACAGGGTGACCAGCAGCATGCCGGCGCCGATGACCAGGTTCAGGGCCCCCTGAGCCAGCGACCCGAGCAGTGGCCACCAGGTCTGCGGTCCGCCGACCACCAGGGCGTGAATCAAATCGCCGAAGGTCTGCTGCGGCGCGGCGTGGGGAACGGCTATGGGAGTGATCATCCGGCTTAAACGCCGATCGGGCGATTTGGAGCCATCGGGGGTCGCCAGAGGCGATTAATACGGTGATGGTGTGGACGGCGCTCACGTCGGCCTTGGTGTGCCATGATGAGAGTCGTTTGAACGCATCATCAGAGGAGCACCGTCCACACCAACACCGTAATCTGTCTGTCACCGTAATCCTGTCACCGCAATCCAGAAACGCTTCGCGGAGATCTATCGCTTGGACGATGCGATACGGAGGTAGGGGTCATCTCCGGGTCGTTCAGCCGCAATGACTGCAATAATGTAGTGGACTAGTTGTTTAGTCCCGGGCTTTGATCGTGCAACCGTAATTACCCACCCCTTTTGGGGGTCCTAAAATCGTAATTGCTCAGCCCCCGACGCGAGCGCCCTTCTGGCGGTTTGACACTGGAATCGCGCATGTGATTCAAGCTTTGGATGGAGCGGGAAGCCGTTGATTCGCTTGACCGAGGGGGTCTTGTTCGCCTGGTTCTGACGCAGGCGGAGACGATTGCCTTGCTGACGGCTCGGGTGGCGGAGCTCGAGGCCAAGCTGAGCGCGCCACCGAAGACGCCGAACAATTCCAGCAAGCCGCCTAGCCAGGGCCAGAAGGCCAATGCGGACACCAAGGCGAAGGGGCGACGCAAAGGCCGCAAGGGCGCGCATCGTCCGCTTCATCCCAAGCCGACCTCGCGGCGGGACGTGCGGGCCGGCCGGTGCGGCTGCGGGGCGGACGTGTCGGGGGCGCCTCAGTTCGTCTGCGAGGCTTATGATCATGTGGAGATCCCCGACGTCACGCCGGATGTGACGCGGGTGTCGCTGATGGGCGGGGTCTGCCCGGGCTGTTGTGGCAGGTTCAAGGCCGATCCGCCGGAGGACATGCCGCGGGGCTCGCCCTTCGGCCCCAATCTGCGGGCCTTGGCCCTCTATCTTCGCTTCACCCAGGCGATCTCGTTCGAGCGGCTGGCGCGCTTGCTCACGGACATGCTGGGTCTTCGGATCAGCGAAGGGGCGCTGGTCAACATGCTGGACGCCGCTAAGGAGGCGTTCGGATCGGCCAGGGCCACGATCCGCGACCGGTTGCTGGCCGGAACCATCCTGGCTTCCGACGAGACCGGGCTTCGCGTGGAGAAGAAGACCTGGTGGCTATGGGTCTTCCACCATGGCGACAGCGCCGTCTTCGTGGCCGAGCCGTCGCGGGCCAAGACCGTGGTGTCCGACTTCCTGGGGGAGTTCCGCCCGGACTACTGGCTCTCGGACCGCTATGGCGGCCAACTGGGATGGGCGGTCAACGACAACCAAGTCTGCCTCGCCCATCTCATCCGCGACGCTCAATACGCCATGGAGGCGGGCGACACTATCTTCGCTCCGGGCCTGCGTCACCTGCTCGGCCGAGCCTGCCGGATCGGCCAGGGCCGGGATCGGCTCGCGGACGCGACCTTGAAGGCCTATGAGCGGCGTCTCGATCAGAGCCTGGACGAACTCTTGAACCTTGAGCCCACGGCGCACGCGGGGATCAGGCTCCAAACGTCCATCAAGAAAGTCCGCCGCCACCTCTTCACCTTCGTCACCCACCGTGACCTGGAGCCCACCAACAACGGCAGTGAGAGGGCTCTGCGCCCGTGCGCGATCTTCCGCAAAGTCACCAACGGGTTCCGAACGCCCTGGGGCGCCAGGCTCTACGCCGACGTCCGATCCGTCCTGGAGACGGCCCGGCGGCGAAACATCGGCGCCCTGGACGCCATCCGCCTGACCCTCGCCCACAACATCTTGCCCCTGGCGCCTTGAACCCTGTTGCGCCTCGCCCAGCCCCGCGCACACTGAACTGGCGGCTCGAGCGAATCGCATACGCAAGGCGGGGACATGACCAGAGCAAGCCTATCGAAATCCAGCGCCGGCGACGCCATCGTCAGCCTCAAGGTGACGCTTCAGGGCCTGAGGCCGCCGATCTGGCGCAGGATCCTGGTTCCCGCATCCATCCGTCTTGGCGACCTCAGCGAGGTCATCCAGGCGGCCATGGGGTGGGACGGCGGCCATCTTCACAGCTTTACCATCGCCGGGCGCGACTACGGGCGGCGTGGCGTTCTGGACGACGTCGCCGACGAGAACCGCACCACCTTGGCCGGCGTCGTCAAAACCGGCGCCAAGCGCTTCACCTATACCTATGACTTCGGCGACAGCTGGGACCATGTCGTCACCATCGAGAACACCGAGCCGGTCAAGCCCGGACAATCCTACCCCGTCTGCGTCGCCGGAAAGCGAAACTGTCCCCCGGAAGACTGCGGCGGCATCTGGGGGTACGCAGAACTCCTGGAAATCCTCGCTGACCCCGCCCACCCAGAAAGAGACGAGCGCCTCGAATGGCTCGGCGAAGACGACTTCGATCCACAGGCATTCGACATCGAACTGACAAACCACCTTCTTGCCATCCGCGCCGCGCGGTCGGGATCACCATCCCGCGCCGTGCAGACCCCCTGAGCAATTACCTAAAATCAGGCGGTAACGACGCCGAGGATGGCCTGGAACCTGTTGACGCTGTGTTTGAGACGAGCGGTGTCGATGACGGTTGGGATATCGGCCTCACCCTGGGCCGCCCACATGGCGCGATAGCCGTTGGTGACTTTGCGCTGGACGACGGCGGGCCGCAGATCCCGCTCGCAAGCATTGTTGGTCGGCTCGACCCGGCCGGGCCAGAGCGCGAATGTCAGGAGCTGATCCTTGGCCCGTCTGAACTTGTTCTGGACCACCCTGGCCAGTTCGCAGGATGTCGGGGTGTCGAGGATATCCTGGAGGGCCCGTTCCAGCGTGCGGCGCCGCGCGGCGACTGTCGCCGCGGCGAGGCTTTCGATATCCCGCGCCAGGCCGAAGGCCTTGCGCAGCCACAGCTTGAGCCGCATCGGCAGGATGTCCTCGCCGCCCTCGATGGCGTAGGCGACGTCACGAGCCAGATGCGCCAGGCAGGTCTGGTGCGCGTCGGCATGGCCCTGCTGGGCGATATAGCGGTCGGAACACCAGACCTCGGG
>JANYFU010000530.1 GCA_025359665.1 Caulobacteraceae bacterium | reverse complement strand
TGATCGGCTCGCCGGCCAGTTTCGAGCACACCGCGCGAGGGCGGCGCGTCATCAACGGGCTGCTGTTCCTGCCATTCATGTGGCCGCTGATGATCAACCTGCGACACGCGCAGGTCGACCCCTGGTTTCCGTTGATTCCGGCCGTGGTGCTGGCGATCGGCATCCTGGCCGCGTCGTGGAGCGCCAGGACCACGCCCGGCCTGAAAAGCCCCCGCATCTTCCTGATCTTCATGACGCTGTGCGGCGGCGTCTATGGCTATGGCGCGGTCACGGCGACCGACATCCAGTTCGACAGATCGGCCGGAACAGTGATCACCACCCAGGTGCAAGGCAAGCACATCAGCCACGGCCGCCGGTCGACGACCTACCGGATCGATCTGCCACCCTGGGGTCCGGAAACCACGCCAAATTCGACGGAGGTGTCTTGGGCGACCTACAATTCGCTCCAGCTCGGCGGACCGGCCTGTGTCGTGCTGCACCCGGGCGTTCTTAACCTGCCCTGGTTCACCGTCGGCGCCTGCGATTGGACTCAGGCGTACACGAAGGCCGCATCGTCGAGATCGATCACGGGCAGCTCGTCCTTTTCCTTCCAGTAGTCCTGGCTATGCTGCCATTCGGGCTTGTCGCCACGCTTTGGCAGCAGGTGCATGCCGCGCAGCATGTAGCCGGGGTTGAAATTCTCGGTGTCGAGCCAGAGCAGCAGCGGCATGTTGTGGTCCTCGGGTCTTAGCGCAACCGTGACCCGTTTGGCGCCCTTGGCTTTCATGTGGTTGAGCATCCGACAGACGAAGTCGGCGATCAGGTCGGCCCGCAAAGTCCAGCTGGCGCGGAAGTAGCCGAACACCCAGACCATGTTGGGCACGCCGGTGAACATCATGCCGCGATGGGTGACGCTCTGCGCGAAATCTAGCGGCTTGTCGTCGATGGTGAAATCGATGTCGCCGAGCACGTTGATGTTGAACCCGGTGGCCGTGACGATGATGTCCGCTTCCAAGGTCTGGCCGGATTTCAGCAGGATGCCCTTTTCGGTAAAGCGGTCGATTTCATCGGTGACCATCGACGCCTTGCCCGCCACAAGGCCCTTGAAGATGTCGCCGTCGGGCACGAAGGCGATGCGCTGGCGCCAGGGCCGGTAGGTCGGGGTAAAGTGCTTGTCGACGTCGTAGTCGGGTCCAAGAAAGGCGCGCACGCCAGCCAGCAACTCGGCCTTGACCACCTCCGGCTCGCTTCTGGCGCGGCGTGTGAAGACATCCTGGTCGTGCAGGATCTTCTTGCGGACGATCTCGTTGATCCGGGTCTCATCGATATCGAGTTCGCGCAGAGTGTCGGCCAGTTCGTTCTGGTTCACCCCGGGAATGAAGTAGGTCGGAGACCGCTGCAGGACCGTGACATGCTCACAGTCGCCGGCGATGGCCGGAACCACGGTCGCGGCCGTGGCGCCCGAACCGATCACCACAACCTTCTTGCCCTTGTAGTCCAGGTCGGCGGGCCAGGTCTGGGGGTGGACGATACGGCCCTTGAAGCTCTCCATGCCTTCCCATTCGGGGGTGTAGCCTTGTTCATGCCGGTAGTAGCCTTGGCACATCAACAGGAAGTTGGCCGTGAACCAGACCGCCTCGCCGGTGTCGGTGCGCCGCGCCTCAATGGTCCAAAGATTGTCCTGGCTCGACCACGAGGCCGAGGCGATCTTGTGCTTGTAGCGAATATGGTCCGCCAGGTGGTTCTCTTCGATCACCTCGCCCATGTAGGTGAGAATTTCTCCGGCGGTGGCGATAGGCGGCCCGACCCACGGCTTGAAGCGATAGCCGAAGGTATAGAGGTCGCTGTCCGACCGAATGCCGGGGTAGGTGTGGGTCTTCCAGGTGCCGCCGAAGCCGTCCAGGGCGTCCAGCACGGCGAAACGCGTTCCCGGACATTGCCTGGTCAGATGATAGGCGCAGCCGACGCCGGAAATCCCCGCCCCGACGATCAGCACATCGAAGTGCTCGATCTTCGCTGTCGATCGGGTCAGTGTCGCGGTCTCGGTCATGGATCGGTCCTTCGTGTTCGTCGGACACTGGGGGTCGGAGGCCGCTCGATCCTTGATTGAAATCAACAGCCGCCGGGTTACCCGCGCCGCGACACCCCATCAATCGCGCGCGAAGGCCGCCGCGATCCGATTGCCTGGGTTTAGCGGCGTGTAGGCCACGCGATCGGCCAGGCCGAACAGCAGGGCCAGCCCGGCTTCGCCCTCCAGAAGAGAAATCGCCGCCGCCGGTCTGTCACCACCCGGGTCCCAGCCCGTCGGATCGAACGGCGCGGCCTCGTCCTCATAGGTCAAGGTCCAGGAGCCGGGCGTTGCTTCGAGACGCAACCTGACGGGGCGATCGCATTCGGCCGCATAGCCGTATTTGATGGTGTTGAGAAAAAGCTCCTCGACGACAATCCGCACCCGCGCCACCAGATCGGGCTCAAGGTGTTCAGACACACCGAATTGACCTATCGTCTCCAGGCAGCTGACGAGAGCGGCGCTCGTCGCGGGCAAATCGAGTTCAAGCGCGGCTGACACGGACACTTTTGTTCAACGGAACCCCCTGCATGCAAACCACGGTCTCCCCGATTGCCTATCACGGAAGGCGCCGCAACAGTTTTTGGCTGCTCGGCTGCTTCATTGCCGGTCTGCCTTTGTCGGCCATGGCGGACGAACGCATCGGCCAGATCAAGACCGAAACCGGAACCGTCACCATCGTCCAGGCCGGCAAGACCCGGCCTGCTCAGGTCGGCGGCCCGGTGTTCAAATCCGACACGGTGATCACCGCCGGCCACAGCTCGGTGGGCATCACCTTTGCCGACAACAGCCTGATGGCGCTGGGACCATTCAGCCGCCTGAGCCTCGACCAGTTCCGGTTCAACACCACCACTCACGACGGCGCCTTCGACGTCTCGCTCAAGAAGGGCACCCTGGCCATCAAGTCTGGACAGATCGTCAAGCAGACGCCGGAAGCCATGCGCGTGCGCACTCCGGTCGCCGTGCTGGGCGTGCGCGGCACCGAGTTCGTCGTACGAGCCGACGGGACCGAAAGCTGATGGCGAAGACAACCCCGGTTCTGGCGCCGGTTCTGGGCGCGCTGCTGCTGTCGGCCTGCGCCAGTCGCAACCTGGTGGTGGTGCTGCCCGAACCGAACGGCCACGTAGGGGCCGTGGTGGTTCACGCCGGCGAAAGTCAGACCATCCTGAACAAGGGCTACGCCGCGGCGACACCGAGCGCGCGATCGGCCAACCCGCTGCCCGCCGGGGCCTACGGCGACACCAAGGTCAAACAGGTATTCGGCGAGACCCTGGCGGCGATGCCCGAGCCGCCGGTGAGCCAGGATCTGTTCTTCGAGACCGACAGCCTGGACCTCACGCCTCAGTCAACGACCGCCCTGCAGGCATTCCTGGATAAGTTGAAGACCCGGAAGGCCGTCGAGATCGTCATCACCGGGCATACCGACACAATGGGCAAGGATGACTACAACGACGCGCTGTCGCTGCAGCGAGCCGAATCGATCAAGAGCACGTTGTTGCCGGTGCTGTTGAAATATGGCGTAAGCGCCGACGCAGTCACGGCTGAGGGCCGCGGCAAGCGGGACCTGCTGGTCGCGACACCCGACGACACGCCCGAACCCCGAAACCGACGGGTAGAGATCACGGTAAGGTAGGACCCTTCCAGCGGAGCATCAGGATCGTCAGGTCATCGGACGGTTCGGCCCCGGCGACGAAAGTTGCGACAGCCGCCTGTAGATGCTCGGTCACCTGTCTGGCGCTAGCGGTGGCCGTGGTGGGGGCCAGAACCCGTTCCACCAGATCTCGGCCCATCAGAGCGCCCTCGGCCGTCATCGCCTCGGTAACGCCGTCGGTGGTCAGGCACAGCAAGTCACCGGGCCTGAGTTGGCGGACCTCGGTTGGATAGGGGAACTCGTCGGCGACACAGAGAGGCGGCCCGCCCTCCCCGAGCACCGACATAGGGGCCTCTCCGGCGCGCAACAGGAAGGGCGCGTCATGGCCGGCGTTGCAGAACCGCAGTTCACCGGTCCCGAGATCCAGAATGCCCGCGAACAGGGTGATGAACAGCATCTCAGGATTGTCCCGTGAGATCTCCTGGTTGGCGCGGCGGACGATGGCGCCGATATCGGTCTCGCCGCGCAGGGCGCAACTCTTGCACAGCGATTTGCCCAGCGCCATGAACAGGCTGGCGGGCAGCCCCTTGCCGCTGACATCGCCCACCGTGAAAAACAGATGGTCGGGGTCGATCTTGAAGAAGTCATAGAGGTCGCCGCCAATCTGCCGGGCGGACACCATCAGGGCGGCCAAGTCATAGCGGTCGTCGCGCGCCAGGTCCTCGGGCCTGGGCAGGATGCCCATTTGAATGGCCCGGGCCGCCTCCAGCTCACCCTCCGCCCGGGCGGCGGCTAGCTTGCGGATCTCGAGTTCCTGGCGCAGCCGCCTTCGCTGAGCGTCGGCTTCGGCGAGCCCTCCGGCAAGCATCCCGACCACGACAGCCGAGCAGCCGATGGCCGGGCTGGCCACGTCCACGAGGATGCGAACTTCCCGCCACAGCAGAGCGCCGCCCAGCCCTAGGATCATCACCGTCGCGACGATAGAGATCGCGCGTCCGAACACCGAGGCCTCGGGCAGGACAACAATGAGAAACAGGCCAAGGACCAGTGTCAGCGCCGGCTCGATGATCTCCGCATTTGGCAGCGTCCGGGCGAACGCGCCCGAAATGATGTTCTCCAGCGCCTGGGCGTGAATTTCCACGCCCGGCATGGCCCCTTCCCGACCGCCGAGCGGGGTTTTTCGTTGTTGATCTTCCAGCGCCGGAGCCAGCATACCAATCAGGATGAACTTGTCGTCGAGCGGGACAATCTTGTCGGAGTCCACCAGCCGGCAGCCTTTGCCCGGAATGATGGACACCGCCGAGCAAACCTTGAGGCGGTCTCGCGGTTCATAGTCGATCCAGGCCTTGCCATCGGCCTCGACCGGAATCCGCAACGAGCCGACCTGCACGGCGGCGGCCCGGTCGCCCTGTCCGATCAGCGTGATGAACGGCGAGCGTTCCGCTGTTCTGTAGAGTTCCAGGCTGAGAGCGGGAGCAATCCGGCCGTCCAGCGAAGACAGCAGGCTATAGTGCCGAAATACGCCGTCCCGATCGACCTTGTTCGACATGACGCCATGGCCGGTGGCGGCGGCGTCCAACGTCGGAATGCTCCCTACGGCGCCCCGAAATGAAGGCAGGCGGTCAGCGACATGCTCGCCTCCGGCGAGGGCGACGGTCGGTAGCACACCCTCATATTCGACAGGTCGCCCTGGATCGGTCCCCTGGACTCCCGCCGCCACCGGTTGATCCGCGAGAGCGGCGCTCAGAGTTGGGTCCTCCTTGGTGACCTCGGACCAAACTCCGTCAAATCCTACCGCCTTCGGATGAGCCGCCAACAGCGATTTGATCAAAGCAGCCTGGCGATCGCGAGGCCACGGCCAGCGGCCTTCGACCTTGATGGCGTCGTCGTCGATGCCGATCACCACCACATGGTCGGCGGTCGGCTGGCGCGGCATGGTCGATTGGAAGAAGTCGAACAGCGCCAGCCGCGCCATGTTGAAGTCAGCGGGTATTCCGACCTGGAGCAACAAGAACACCGCCAGAACACCGACGGCCACGCGTCGGCCAAGTCCCCCGGTCATTCGCCGGAAGGTTCCAGCGATATCGAAGGCCAAGCGTGTCAGAG
>JANYFU010000523.1 GCA_025359665.1 Caulobacteraceae bacterium | reverse complement strand
CCATGCGGCCGCGACCGGGCCGGCGCTGGAGATCAAACCCGATTGGCGGCTGCTGGGTCCGTTCCGGGGAGGCTGGGCTGAGATGGTGGAAGGCGTCGCCAGCCGGCCGGACACCTTCGTGTTCGGCGCCTCCGGCGGCGGAGCCTGGCGCACCGACGACGCCGGCCGCACCTGGACCTCGCTGTTCGACAACGGTCCGACCGCGCCGATCGGAGCGGTGGCGATCGCGTCCTCCGATCCGGACGCTCTATATATAGGATCGGGACAACCCGAGCCGCGCTATGATGTGGCCGCCGGAACCGGCGCCTTCCGCTCAGCCGACGGCGGCAAGACCTGGCGGGCGATCGGCCTGGAAAAAACCGCCCATATCGGCCGTATCTGGGTCAGCCCGACGGACGCCAACAAGCTGCTGGTGGCGGCGGTGGGGGACTTCTTCGGACCCAATCCAGAGCGCGGCGTGTTTCGTTCGACCGACGGTGGCCAAACCTGGACCCATACCCTGGCGATCAACACCGACACTGGCGCGGTGGACCTGACGGCCGATCCGAACGACCCGGACACGATCTTCGCCGCCGCCTGGCAGGCGAGGCAATACCCGTGGCAGAGCTATTTCACCCCGGTCGCCGGCCCTGGCAGCGCAATCTATAAGTCGACCGATGGCGGCGTGACCTGGAGGCGGCTCGGCGGCGCCGGTTGGCCCACCGGCCCGCTTGGCCGAATCAGCGTCGCGGCCACGCGCACCGCCGCCGCGCTCCGGCTATATGCGGTGGTCGATTCGGAGACCGCCGGCGGCCTTTACCGTTCCGACGACGGCGGCGCGAACTGGCTGCGGATCAACAGCGAACCGGCCTTCACCAGCTACTACGCCAGCCATGTCACCGTCGACGCCACCGACCCGGACGTGGTGTGGCTGGTCGGCCAGTCGATCCGCCGCTGCCCGCAAGGGGGCAAGACCTGCGAGATCGTCAAGGGCGCGCCGGGCGGCGACGACTATCACTTTGTCTGGATCAACCCGGCGCATCCCGATCACATGGCCGTGGCCAGCGACCAGGGCGCCCAGGTCAGTGTCAATGGCGGCAAGACCTGGTCCAGCTGGTTCAACCAGCCCACCGGCCAGTTCTATCACCTGGCGGCCGATGATCGGTTCCCGTTCCACGTCTATTCGGGACAGCAGGACAGCGGCACCGTGGGTATCACCAGCCGGTCGGACTATGGGGCGATCGGCTACCGCGACTGGACCTCGGTGGGCGGCGACGAGCGTGACTATGACATCCCGGACCCGGAAGACCCCAATATCGTCTATGCCTCGGGACTGGGCGGCCATTTGAGCCGCTATGACGCTCGCACCGGCCAGTCGGCCAACATCACCCCGGTTCCAATCTCCACCTACGGACAGCGCCAGACCACGACCCCGCACCACTTCGTCTGGGTGACGCCGATGGCGGTTTCCCGGACCGGGCCGGTGACACTCTATCTGGGCGCGGAAGTGGTGTTCGCCTCCACGGACAGAGGGGTCCACTGGTCGACGATCAGCCCGGACCTGACCGGCAAGACCGCCGGGGCCAAGGGCTGCGACGGCGATGTGGCGGTGGCCGCCGCCAAGGCCTGCGGCTATGGCGGCATCTGGAGTCTGACGCCCTCGCCGCGCCATGCCGGAGAAATCTGGATCGGGACCGATGACGGCCTGGTGCAGCTGACCCGCGACGGCGGCGCCCACTGGACCAACGTTTCCCCGCCCCAGGTTGCGGAATGGGCCAAGATCGCCACCATCGACGTCTCGTCCATCGCGGACGGCGTCGCCTATGTGGCGGTGGACAACCAGCGTCAGTCCGACCGCCAGCCCCACGCCTATGTGACCCACGACTATGGCGCCACCTGGCGGGACGCGGCGGGCGATCTGCCGCGTGACCATTTCGTCTCGGCGGTGCGGGCCGACACCATAAGGCCGGGCCTGATCTTCGCCGGGACCGACGTCGGGGTGTTCGCCTCCTGGGATGACGGGGTCCACTGGCGGGCGCTGCAAGGCAATCTGCCGACGGCCTGGGCGCGAGACCTGCTGGTCCATGGCGACGATCTTGTGGTGGGCACCCAAGGCCGGGCGATCTGGGACCTCGGCGATCTGGCGCTGCTACGTCAGGCGGAGCCCGGCGCGGCGCTGGCCGGTCCCCACCTGTTCACACCCGCCGACGCGGTCCGGGTGAGGGCCAACGCCAATCGCGACACGCCGTCCCCGATTGAGGAGCCGACCGGCCGCAACCCGCCCGCCGGCGCGGTTGTCGATTATTGGCTGCCGACCGCCGCCAAGGGCCCTGTCACCCTGGATGTGGTCGATTCCGCCGGAATGCTTGTCCAACGCCTGACCAGCGCTCCGGCCGCGGATATCGACGCCGAGGCCTATTTCCAGAAAGCCTGGATCGGTTCGCCCCATCCCCTGTCCACGGCGCCGGGACTTCACCGCGCAATCTGGAACCTGCGCTGGCGGCGCCCGGCCGCTCTGGCATTCGACTATTCGATCGGCACGGCGGCGGGGACCGACACGCCTATCAGCCCACAGGGCCCCTTGGCGCTGCCCGGGGCGTATCAATTGGTCCTGACCGTCGATGGCGTCACCGCGCGCGCGCCGCTGAAGCTGATCCAGGACCCCCGCGCCCCGATCAGCGACGCGGACCTCGCCGCCTCGCTGGCCCTATCCAAGGCAATTGCCGATGATCTGAAGCTGGCCCGGCGCGGACACGGCGAGATGGATGCCGCTCATAACAGCATGATCGCGATCCAGCTGGCGCTGGGGGCCAAGGTCCCTGACGACGCTTTGAAGACGCGCATCGCCGCGTTCGTCAAAGCGACCGAACAGCCAAAGACTGGTCCGAGCTTCCTGAAGGTCTCAAGGATTCTCGCCGGCGTCGAGACCGATCTCGAAGGCGGGGACATGGCCCCGACGGACCCTCAGCTGATCACCCGCAAGGAAACCCGCGCCCAGCTCGACGGTCTCTGGTCGGCCTGGTCGGCCGTGCGCGACCATGACCTGCCGGCGCTAAATAGCTCCCTGACCCAGGCCGGTCTTTCGCCGGTGACGATACCGCTGGAAGACCACCTGACCATCACCCTGCCCGACGGCGGTCAGGACCTGCCCTGACGTCCAGGCTGTGTTCACGCCTTGGGCGTTGTGCAGATCAGATTCCGGGCGTGGAGGCGGCAAATGGCGGAGACTCGGTCATCGAGGTCGTGAAAGCGTCCGTCCCAGTCCTCGCCGTTGCGGTCGAAAACGAAATAGCCGAAGCGGCCCATGGTGAAGATATCGGCCGCCACGCCGTCGACGTTGGCTCGCCCGGCAGTGGGCGGCGGGGTGTCATCCATGTCCAGGCTGTCGCCCCCGGCCCCGACCACCAGCTGCGACGGTCGCGCCCCGCCGAACGCCAGGCTGGAGAAGTTGTGGATATGGCCGCTGAGAATTACAGCCACTGCGGAGAGATCGCGGCCTTTGACGGCCTTGCGCTCGGTGGCGTTGATCAGGCCGTCTGCCAGCAGATCACCCAGGCGCGATGAATTCCACACCGGCCGATGGGTTACGATCCATACCGGCGCCCCGGGTGGCATTACCGTGAGGCTATCCAGGCGCGCGCCGAAAGCAGCGATCAGGTCCGCGGTCGGGAACACATCCTCGGCGTCGGCGCTGTCGACCACCAGAAGCCGCGCTCCGCCGATATCGACCGTGAAGCTGTCGCTGTCGGCTGGGCAGGCTTTCACTACCGGCGCCGCGTCCAGTTGGCGGAACCAGCCGGCCCAGCCGCGCTTGCAGTCCTCGTGGTTGCCGCGCGCGAACACCCAGGGCGCGGCGGTCAGCAGCGGTCGGGCGGGATCGAACAGCTCGGCCTTCCAAGTCGCCCATCTGTCGCCGTAGGGGCTTGCCGCGCACCCGCTGTTCCCCGGCGGGCACGGTGTCTCGCGGTAGTAGTAGTCGCCCACGTGGATCACCAGGTCGGGCTTCTTCGCCGCCGCCAGGGCGGCGATACGGGCGAACGGCCAGCCGCGGGGATCGTTGCAGCGCTGCAGGCCC
>JANYFU010000501.1 GCA_025359665.1 Caulobacteraceae bacterium | reverse complement strand
CGGTGCGCATGTCGCCAGCCAGGGACACCGATTTCACCGCGTGGGCGTAGAAATCGCTGAACCAAAGCCGCCCGTCGCGCCAGCGCGGCCCCTCGCCAAAATACACGCCCTCGGTGAGAACCGTCGTCGCTCGTCCCATGGTTTCCTCATCTCTATTTCCCCGGATACTGGACGCTTCGGCTGGCCTCGTCGAGACGCCCGGCCGCCTTTAGGCGCTTGCGGGAATTGCGGCCGTCCGGGCCATGTCGCGTTCGATGGCGCGGGACGCGGCATAGTGAGCGAGCATGGTCAGGACGAAGAACGGTGTCAGGGCGTATAGCGCCAGCTGGAGCGATTGGGCGCCATGGGTCGGCGCCAGCATGTCGCTGACCTTGCCGATGAACACCGGTCCGCCGCCCAGGCCGATCAGGTTCAGCACGAACAGCAATATCGCCGAGGACACGCCACGTTGGGCCGAGGGAACGGCGTTCTGGACCACGGTGATGGCCGGAGCCAGATACATGTTGTTGAGCATCGCCGGCCCGGCCAGGAACACCAGGGCCAGCTGCCAGGTCGGCGCCCAGACAAACCCCAGAAAGCACGGCAGGCTTAGGGCGAACGCGGCCATCGGCACCAGGGCGTAGGCTCGCCGGTTCAGACGGGCGAAGCGGTCGACCAGCCAGCCGCTGCCAAAGGTGCCGAACATGCCGGTCAGCCCCACCAGCAGGCTGTAATAGAGCGCCAGATCGGCGCGATCCATGTGCTTGTCGCGGATCAGGAACGACGGGGTCCAGTTGAGCAGCGCATAGCCGACGAAGGCCGACATGCCGCTGGAAAGCGCGGTCAGGCGCAGGGTGGGATCGGTGAAGAACAGGCGGATGCTACGCGACAGCGACAACCGGTCGGCCTTGTGGTCGGCGTCCGGCGCCTTGGTGTCGAAGCGCCCGCGTTGGGGCTCGCGCACCAGCAGCAGGACCAACAGGGCCAGCAGCACGCCAGGGGCGCCGACGGCGAAGAACGCCATCCGCCAGCCATAGGCCTTGTCGATCGAGGCGCCGACGCCCGAGCCGACCATGCTGCCGATCGGCACGCCGAGCGCATAGATCGCCAGGCCGACGCCGCGGCCGCGCGGTGGGAAATAGTCGGCGATCACCGAATAAGCCGGCGGCGAGCCGCCCGCTTCCCCCGTGCCGACGCCGAGCCTGGCCAGGGCCAGGGTGGGAAAGCTGACCGCCAGACCGCAGGCGGCCGAGGCCAGGCTCCAGACCGCGCAGGCGATGGCGATGATGCGCACCCGGTGGGTGCGGTCGGCCAGCCAGGCGATGGGAATGCCCAGCACGGTATAAACCAGGGCGAACGCCAGCCCGGAGACCAGGCCCAGCTGGGTGTCGGTGAGCTTCAGGTCCGCCTTGATCGATTCCTGCAGGATCGACATCAGCTGCCGATCGAGGAAGTTGCAGGTGTAGACCACCGACAAGATAGCGGCGACGACGTAGCCGTAGGGGGTTGCGCTCGTCCGAAGGTTGGACGGCGCGGCGGGCGATATCGTGGTGTTCAATCAAGTCCCCCGGCGCGCGCGACGCGTCGTTGGTATGTGTGCCATCGCCAGGGTTCCGGCGCCAGGGCGCGCCATTCAGTTTGGCCGACGGCCGGAGGCGGGCGGCAGACGCCGCGCGCCCTATTGATCGTATTCAAACCCACCGGGCTTGGCTTTCTTCGGCGCGCCGAAGCTGTAGACCACACCGACGTAGGCCACGCGTCCGATCTGGTAACGCGTGGTGACATCGCGGAGCGTCGGGGTCTCGACCACACGTCGGAAGCGCTGGCCGTCAAAGGCGTCGGAAACGGTGATCAGCGCCGCCAGCTTCGAGCTTATCTGGCGCCGAAAACCCAGATTCACCAGATTGATGGCGTCGATATAACCCTGGGGTGTCAGGCGTCTGTCCGAGCGGCTGAAGGAAATCTGTAGCGTGTCCACTGGCGTGGGCTTGTAGTCGAGGCTGGCCTTGACGTTGAGGCCCGTGGTGGAGCGTAGGCCCCCAAGGCCAAGAGCCGACGCGTCGATCTGGTTGTGGAACAGGTTGCCGCTGACGCTTAAGGCGAGCTGCGGGATGATCTTGCCGCTGGCCGTGAACTCCACCCCGGCGGCCTTGCTCTTGGGCAGGTTGGCCTTGGTGACCAGCACCACGTCGGCGCTGACCACACGGGTCACGTCGGTGACGCTGTCGCGGTTGAACCGGTAGTAGCCGGTCAGGCCATAACTCAGGTTTTTGGCCGCGCCGTTGAAGCCCAGCTCATAGGACCAGGTGTCCTGGGGCAGGAGGTTGGCGTTACCCGCCCGCAGATTATGGATGTCCTGATAGTCGGTGAACGGATTGAGCGCCTCCGGATCAGGCCTCGTTACGCGGCGGCTCAGGCCGAGCGAAAGTTTCGCCTGGTCCGACAGGCGCCAGTCCATGTTCAGGCTGGGATAGGCGCGAAAATATCCATAGGCGCCTGCGACGTCGCCGGTGATCTGCAGGGTGTGGACATTGGTCTGCTCAAGCCGGAGTCCCGACTGCAGCGTCCAGGGGCCGATCGGCGTCTCGTACTGACCATAGACGGTGTGGATATGCTGCCTGTAGCGGAAATGGTTGGTGACGTTGGGGTTTTCGATAAGCCGCCCCGTCACCGGATCCACATCGTCTCCGAGATTGTCGAAACGATTGTTGTCGTCCTCGAAGTCATAACCCAGCTTCAGGCTGCGATCGGCCGACAACGGCAAGACATAGTCGGCGCTGGCCTCGGTCGTCACGATATCGAGGCTGAGTCTCAGGCGATCCTGGGTGGGCAGGGTTTCGGGGATCGAATAGATGTTGTTGTAGGCGTAGCGTTCGCGTTCGCGGGTGGCGCTGCGTTGAACGGTGAGGCTGAAGGTCTCGTCCGGTCTCCAGAGCTTCTGATCGAAACGCACGCTCTGACCATTGTCGACGCTCCATTCGTGGCCGTCGCTGTGTCGGCTTGAAAGGCTGGTCAGCGGCCCCGTGACGCCTTGGCTCTGGTCGTTCTGCGTGAAGAACCGGTTCCCGCTCAGCTCCCGGTGGCTCCAGTCGAGGTTCAACGATTGACGATCGTTGAGAGCGTATTCGGCGCCCAACTTCACCTGGGGAATATGCCGCAGGAAGTGTTCGTCTATCATCTGATGGCTGAGCACCGTCGTCCCGGTGGCGGGGTCGACGGCGGCGCGATCGGAGGTGCTCAGCCGCACCCGGGCCTCCTGGCGCAGGGAAACCCCGGCCGAGATTTTCAACCTGCCGGTATTGTAGTTGACGTTCAGGCCGGTGACGAAACGGCGCTTGTCGCCCAGGCTGGCGTTGGCGGTTCCCGAAAATCCGGCCTTGCGCGTTTTCTTGGTGATGATGTTGATCACCCCCGCGGAGCCCTCGGCCTTGTACTGGGCCGGCGGGTTGGTCATCACTTCGATCCGATCGATGTCGGCGGCCGGAAACTGCAACAGGCTAAGGCCGCTCGTCGGTCCGGAAAATTGGGCGGAGGGCTTTCCGTCCACCAGGATGGTCACGCTGGTGTCGCCGCGCAGACTGACGACCCCATCGGGATCGACCTCGACCGAAGGGACCTGGTTGAGGATATCCGCCGCCGTGCCCGAGGTGCTCCGCAGGTCGCCGGTCACCGCATAGACCTTGCGGTCAAGAAGGGTTTGCGCCGTGGGCCGAACGGCGGTGACGGTGAGTGCCGCCGGGCCGCTGATCTCCGCGGCGGCGGGCGGGGCCGCGGACGCCGGCCCACCGGCAAGCGCGACCATCAGCACCGTTCCCGCTCCGACAACCCCTCTGCGCGGCACGGCTATCCTCCGAGGGGCTCATGATAAGTCCGCGCGTCCGCCCTTGGGTGGCGCTTGATCGAGCAATGGTGGACGCGGCTGGGATCGAACCAGCGACCCCTACGATGTCAACGTAGTGCTCTCCCGCTGAGCTACGCGTCCGCCTCTAAGGCCCCAAAGGGCCTCGGGAAGAGAGGGCGTATAGCGGCGGCGCGGCGTGGGCGCAAGCGCGCGCCCCGGGTCTTGAGGCCGGCGGACGCCTTGGTCGTTTGACCGACGCCCGGGCATCCTGAATATGTGCCGATGGA
>JANYFU010000495.1 GCA_025359665.1 Caulobacteraceae bacterium | reverse complement strand
CCGCACGGCGCGGGTGACGCGTACGAAGATCTCGGCCGGGTCCTTGTTCGGGGTTCGGCCGGCCGCCTCTCTGGTCGTATCCACCGGCGCCAGGGCCTCGGCGACCGCCCTGCGCTGCACGGCCTCCGCCAGTTCCATGCCGAGCTCGGCCATCCGGTCGAGCATCAGCAGCTGCCGCTCGGCGCGCGCGATCTCGGCCGCGCGGGGGTCGGGGGTGGGAGGCGGCGTGGAGGATGGGGCGGGATAGGACACGAGGGGATGATTGCATATTGCAATCAAGAAGTCAAGGGGAGATATTCCCGTAGTCAGGCGACCAGAAGAATTTCGGAGAGGCTATCCAGTTCCTCCTTAGCCTCTCGCCACTTGGGCATGTGGCGGTCGAGCAGCGAATAGAAGCGCGGACTGTGGTTGTGCTCCGCCAGGTGGCACAACTCGTGAAGCAGAACGTATTCCACGCAATGGATCGGCGCCTTGATCAGGGCCGGGTTGAGGGTGATCGCACCATGCGGGGAACAGCTTCCCCAATATCGCTTCATCTTCAGGAGCCTGACCGGCGGCGGCGCCTCGACCCACGGCAATTCCGCCGCGAGGCGCGCCGTTCTCAGATTGAAGTAGGAGAGCGCGCGATTGCGGTACCACCGCTGGAGGGCCAGCCGGACATCATCGGCGTCGCCCAAGGGGGCGGTCACTTCCAGTCCGCCGGCGATCAGGCGGACCGAGCGGGCCGCGCCGGGCTGGACGATGATCTTCAGCTTATGACGGCGGCCGAGGTAGAAGTGCGCTTCGCCGCCGCAATACTCGCGGGGCAAGGCGTGCCGGCGATAGGCCTCGAAACGATCGATGTGGTCCATGATCCAGCGAGCACGCTTCTGCACGCCCGCCCGGATCTTGCTCTCCGACGCGCCCGCCGGGGCCTCCACCACCAGAACGCCGCCCGGCTCTACCTGGATACGCAACTTCGTCCTCAGCCGGGCGCTTTCGCGCACCTCGTATTCGGCGGTCTTGGCGCCATAGCGCAAGGTCAGACGCATCACGCGGCCTCCCGAGCGAGCCCCACCCGGGTGACCTCGACGACCTGATCGGTGATGGCCCGGGCCAGATCGAGGCCGGTCAAGGCGAACAGCCTCGGCAGCACAGCCTTGCGGATCGCCGCCTCGACACTGGCCGGGTTGAGCGAGTTTTCCGCGACGGCCGTCTGGACCATCCCATCGATGTCGAGCGCCGCAGCGGCGAAACTGTCGACTTCCGGGCCGAGCGTGCGCCCGTCGCCGACGGCGAGGCGGATGATCCCGAAATAGGCGGTGGCGTGCCGCTTGCCATTGAGGGAGCCCGGCGTGCCATCGACCTTCCTTTCCGCGACCTGCTCCTCCACATCCTTGAACAGCGCATACTGCTTGAGTGGGTGGTCGAACAGCGCCGACGCCTCGGCGATGGCCGTCTTCAGCAGTTCGGAGAAATGCCGCTGGGCGTAGGGATCATCGACCAGCTCCTGTTCGATGGTGCGGGTCAGCCGCGTCCGGATCACGTCGGTCTCGTTGCGGGTCTTCTCGTCGGTCCAGGCTTCGGGCGGGGCCTGTTTGGCAAGCTCGTTGACGACCAGCAGATTGCCATCGGCGGCGATGTCCTCGCCAATGACATAACGATCGACGATCTTGCGAATCTGATCTTCGTAGGCGCTGAAATCGACGGTTTCGCGCGCGTCCTGCTTGGCCATCCGGCGCAGGTTGGAAAAGAACTTCAGATCGCGCTTGTAGGTGGCGATCTGGGTTTCCGAGAACGAGCCATCCTCGAAGAACGATCGCGTGGCCAGGGCGGTGCGCAGGCACATGCCAAAGGCGGTCAAAGCTTCATAGAAATCTTCCCGGACCTTCTGGCGAACATCGATGGAATCCCCCGCCGCCGCGTCATCGTATCTGGGCACCAGCACCTGCCGGTACTGCTCGATATCGCTTCGATTTCGCACATCGGCGAAGATCGCCCACAGTGCGTCGTGCAACATCGGCAGTTTCTTGTATTCGGTGCTGACGTCGACATACAGGCCATCGATATCGGCGATCTCAAAGCCGCCCTGCGTCTGGTCAGCGAGATTCTGATACTCGGTAAGAGCCGAATCCAACGCCGTCAGAATACCGCGATAGTCGATCAGCAGCCCGAACTTCTTCTGCTCGTGCAGGCGGTTCACGCGCGCGATGGCCTGGATCAGAGTGTGCTGCTCAAGGCGCTTGTCGATGTAGAGGACGGCGTTTCGCGGCTCGTCGAAGCCGGTCAGGAGCTTATCGACGACGATCAGCAGGTCGGGCCGCCCTTCGGTGGCGAAATCCTCGATCACCTGGCGTTCATAGACCTCGGGGTCGCCGCGGACATTATCCATCCACCATTGCAACACCTCGGGAAGTTCGGCCTCATCCACCTCCGAATGTCCCTCGCGGGTATCCGGTGGCGAAATCACCACCGCGCTGGTCACCAGTCCGGTGGCGTCGAGGGCCTTCTGGTAGCGGATCGCCGAGAGCTTGCTGTCGGTGGCGATCTGGCCCTTCAGGCCAAGGTCGAGATCCTTGAAATTGCTGTTGAAATGGACGGCGATGTCCCAGGCGATCAGATCGATGCGGTTGGCCGACCCATAGACCGGCCCCTTCTTCCCATATTTGGCCTTGAGATCGCTTTGCTGGCTTTCCGACAGGCCCCGCGTGATCTTCTCGAACCAGTTGTCGATGGCCGCCTCGTTTATATCCAGCACCGGTCGGCGCTCTTCATAGAGCAGCGGCGTCACAGCCTCGTCGGCGACGGCGTCGCGCCTGGTATAGGCGTGGATGATCCGGCCGAACTTGTTGGCGGTCTTGTCGCCCTTCAGCAATGGTGTTCCGGTGAAGGCGACGTAGCTGGCATTGGGCAGGGCCTGCCGCATCCGCTCGTGGTTTTC
>JANYFU010000467.1 GCA_025359665.1 Caulobacteraceae bacterium | reverse complement strand
TTCCTCGACCATGTGGGCATGGCCGAAATCGAAACTGTCCGAGGCGCCTGTCTTCCAGTTGTGGGTCGCCAGGCCGTGGAACAGCGGCCCGCCGCCGTCGGCGGTGGCGTGGATGGTATGGGCGCGCGGCCAGCCCGACAGCTGCGGGTCGCCCCGCGGAAACTCCGCCACCACCCCGGTGCGCTCCATCTTCGCCTGGCCGTCGGGCGATAGGGTGATCAGGCTCAGCACCGGTGGCGGCGTCGGCGTCCACTCCCCCTTCAGCACCTCGCGCGCGCCGCGCGTGGCGAAGCTGGGGTCGACGCTGACACAGGCGTCGAAGCGGATCGTTCCGCCGGCCTCGGCCCAGGCGGCCCCATAATGAAAGGCGAACAACGCTGGCAGCTCATAGATGCGCCGCGACCCAAGGTCGGCCTTGTCGATCACCAGGATCCGCGTGCCTTCCTTCGGCCGCCAGGTGAAGCCGTCGATATAGGGCAGGGTGGCCGTGTCCTGGATCAGCGGCTGCAGGATGACGATCAGGTGCCGCTGGGTGGCCGTGAAATCATGCACGTAGCTGGCGGTGGGCAGGTCGATCACATCGGCGGAAATCAGCGCGCCGTCCGTCGCCAGCCGCCAGACCACGGCCTTGTCGCCCATCACCCCCAGATTCCAGATGTCGCCGTTCGGCTCCCGGCGCGGATGGGCCAAAAATGGCATATGGGTGAGGTCGGGGCGCAGGGTTTTCAGGCCCTTGGTCGACAGATCACTCCCGTCCATCACGGTCGGCGACCCGGCTTCCCACAGCGCCCACAGCTCAGAGGCTCCGGACCCGCTCTGGATGGGCATGACCGAGATATTGGCGGCGTTGGTGTCGTCGTTGGTACCCACCCGCGCGCCCGGCCGCGCCTTGGTGCCAAAGCCCGGCGTCACCACGGCGCTGGCGGCGATGTCGGCGCGGCGTTTGGGCGTGTCGATGAATCGAGCGGCCAGGGTCGCCTCGCCGCCCTTGATCCGGAACGCCCGCATCAGGCCGTCGCCGTCGAACCAGTGGTCGACCGACCCGCCCGGCCGGCGGAACTTGCCCGGGCCGTTGCGATACAGGCTGCCGGCCAGACCCACTGGCGCTGTTCCCGACACCAGCCGCATGGGCGCAGGCGCCACATCGGCGTCGAGGTCGGCGAAGGCCAGGCCCCAGTCGACGCCCAGCGCCGCCCCGACCGCCAGCTGGCCGGCCGCCTGGGCGATCTCGGGGGTCAGCAGCGTGCCGATGGCGAGGCCAGACATCTGGCGCAGAAGTAGACGACGGTTCATGGGACAAGCTCCGTGGAGGGGTGCGGTTAGGCCTAATCGATGTCGATGGTTTGGCGGTTGTCGCCGGCCTTGATCTCGAACGCGGCGGCGTCCCAGGCGGGCGGACCCACGCCGCCGTGGGCGTCGTTGGAAAAGGCGTAGGGCTCGGTGGGGATGCCGAACGGATTGGTGTTCAGCTTGCTGTCGCCGTTGAGGTCGTGAAACGCGCGCACCGCATAGGTTCCAGGTGTCAGGTCCTCGAACGTGATCGCCGCCGTCGCGCCGGTGACGTTCAGCCGCGATTGCCCGGTCGGCGGCGCCTTGCCGCCATAGGCCTCGGGACTGCCGACTAGCGCCACCATCACCGCGCCGGACGGGGTCTTGATGCCCTGGAAGGTGACGGTCAGCGATGCGGCGTTGGCGAAGGGCGCCGCGCCCAGGGCCGACGCGGCCGCCAAAGCCAGGATCAGCGGCCACGCGGCGGTTGACTTGAAGGGCCTGCGTGGCCGAAGCGATGGCCGGATAAGTAAAGGTGTCATCGAGGAGCCTGTTGCGTTGAACGTGGATCGGATGGCGGCTCTTTATGGAAAGATCTGAGGCTCCGCCGGCACAAAGGCGTGACTGGGTGGGGCGGCTTCGCGACCTGACACGCCGCGCGCCTCGCGCTTCGCCAACCGACAGGGTTTTCGACGTCTGGCGCCAGGGCGCGGTGATCCTGGCCAGCGGGCTGTTCATGACCCTGGTCGGCCCGTTCGGAACCGGCGGCGCGCCGTTCTGGACTAGCCTTGCCTATTGGATCGGCATGATGACGGCGGGGACGGTGCTGGCTAATATCATCGTACGTTTGGCGGTGCGGCTGGATCTGTTCGAGCGCCGCCCGTGGCTCTGGGCCGTGCTGGTGGCCCTGGTGATGACGCCGCCACAGACGGTGGTAGTGTGGGCGGCGTCGGGCCTGACCTTCCAGGGGGGCCTGAACCTGGCTCTGTTACCGGGTTATGGCCCGCCCGTGCTGCTGGTCACTCTGGCCATGCTGGCGATCACCGTCCTGACCCAGCGCACCCCGATTCAGACCCACGCCGCGCCGGGCTCTCCGGCTCCGGGCGAGACGCCGGCGGCGCCGTTTCTGGATCGGTTGCCCCCGAAGCTGAAGGGGGCCGAGCTTCACGCGATCCAGGCCGAGGATCACTATCTGCGGCTGCACACCAGTCACGGCCAGGACATCATCCTGATGCGCCTTGCCGACGCCCTCGCCGAGCTGCGCGGCCTGGAAGGCGCCCAGGTCCACCGCTCCTGGTGGGTGGCCCGGGACGCGGTGGTCAGCGCCGAGCGCGGCAATGGCCGCGCCAGCCTGACCCTGAAGACCGGCGCTATCGCCCCGGTCAGCCGAACCTACGCCCAGGCGTTAAGGGCGGCGGGATGGTACTGAGACCGGCCAGCGCCCCACTATCCGCCTCGCCCCCGGAGGATACGCGACATCCGAGCCCGTCCCCTCTGGTTGCGGCGCCGCACATCGCATGGTATCAGGCGCGCGGCTTGCGGCGAGGGGGCTCTCCAGTCTCCCCAGACCCCCTGGTTTCCCGGGCGAAT
>JANYFU010000461.1 GCA_025359665.1 Caulobacteraceae bacterium | reverse complement strand
GCTGGGCGGTCTGCTGGCTCCGGGAGCTTCGCGCACCTTGACCTACACCACGTCGGTCACCGCGATTACGGGTGGCGTGGGAACAGCGCCCAACTCCGCCGAACAGATTCAAACCTACGTGGGCTTCGGCGACCCGATCGGCAAGTCTGGACAGACCTCGCCGACGCCGGATCCCACCGCCGGCGCTCTCGCGGATGCCCCGACCGCGTCGACGATCGCAGGTGTGACATTCTCACGCTTTGGCATCGGCTTGCCGACATTCAATTCCGATACCGGCAGTTTGAGCCTGCCTGTTTATCCGGATCCACTTCCGAATCTCCCGCTCACCCACCAGGTCTCGGCGGTCCCGGAGCCCGGAAGCTGGGCGCTCATGCTGCTTGGCGTCGGCGGTCTTGGTGCGACGCTGCGCAGGCGGGCCCACCACGCGCGTCGCCACCTGACGCTCGCATAGGCTCGCAAACTGGCCCAGGCTGACTCAGTCACCGGTTGTTCCTCTGGACGCCCTGACAGTAGCACCGCGCCGATGATCCGTTCCGAGCGTAACCTAGGGGGACACTATACCAGCGGCGACACACTCAAGCAGCGGTAGCGTCCGCTACCGCGCGTTCATCAGCTATAGCCACCAGGACACGCCCTCGGCCGCCTGGGCGCACCGGTCACTGGAGACGTTCGCGATCCCAGGCAAGCTGGTGGGCCAGATCACACCGATCGGCCCCGTCCCCCGCCGCCTGACACCGATCTTCCGCGACCGGGACGAACTTCCAGCCTCTGGCGATCTCGGGGCTGAGCTGATGGCGGCCCTCCAGGGGGCGATGTTTCTGGTCGTGATCTGCTCACCGGCCTCGGCCAGATCCAAGTGGGTTGGCGAGGAAATCCGGTCGTTCAAACATATGCATGGCGAAAGTCGTGTGCTGGCCCTGATCGTGGGCGGCGAGCCCTATGACTCCGAAAAGCCGGGCGGCGGCGACCTCGAGTGCTTTCCGTTGGCGCTGCGCTACAAGCTGGGACCCAACGGCGAGATTTCGGACGTGCCGGCCGAGCCCATCGCCGCCGATCTGCGTCCCGACAAGGACGGCCGGCGACTCGCCCGGCTGAAGCTCGTCGCTGGGCTCACCGGCTTGCGGCTTGACGACATCGTGCAGCGCGAAAACCAGCGCCGGATGCGACAGTTGAGTCTGATCGCCGGCGGCGCGGTCGGCGGCATGGTGGTCACTGGTGGGCTCGCCTTCTATGCCAATGTGCAGAGGATTGAAGCCGAGCGGCAACGCCAGATCGCGGTTCGCGAATCAGTGGCGTCGCGGGCGGCGTCGGACTTCCTGGTCGGGACGTTCCAGCTCGCAAATCCCGCCACCGACAATCCGCGCACGATCACCGCCCTCACCATTCTGGCTCGCGGCTCGCAACGGCTGCGGACCGAACTCGCGGGCCAGCCTGACATCGAAGCGCGGCTGCTGGCGACCGTCGGCAAGGCGTACAACAACCTCGGCCTGGCCGGCGAGGCTCAGAAGCTCCTGGAAACGTCGCTGCCCGACGTGCGCCGCGCCGGCGTATATGGAGTGCCAGCATTACTTACGCTGGCCACCGCCTACTCCTATCAAGGACAGTGGGACGAGGCTATGGCACGGGTCGTCGAGGCCGAGCGTCTCATGGGGCCACACGAAACTCGAGACCGCGAAACCCGGGGCGTCGCGGAACGGGAACGGGCCAGGATTCTGTTCGCGAAGTCCGATCTGAAGGCCGGGCTTCAAGCGCTCGATCACGCCGTGGCCCTGTTCAGAGCGGAGCCGAGCGTGTCGCCGAGGAATCTCGCCAGCGCGCTGCAGACGAAAGGGTATCTGCTCTCCGACGACGGGCAATTCGCCGGGGCCGACGCGGCGCTTCGCGAGTCGCTCGCTGTCTGGCGGCGGGCGTTCGGGGATCAGGATCTGGAGGTGGGCAAGACGTGGCTTGGTCTAGCGCTCAACGATCTGGCGGCCGGCCACCTGTCGGTCGCGGAGACACATATTGAGAACGCGCTTCAAATCGAACGGCGCGTTCTCGACTCCGACAACCCGTTGCTCGGCGACGCCATATCGACGGCGGGTCAGATTTATCAGGGCCAGCATAGGCTGGAGGCGGCGTCCAAGGCCCTGAAAGAGGCCATCGCCATCTATAGGAAGGCCTACCAGAAACCCTTCTACCAGACCGGCATAACGCTGGTTTACCTGGCGCTCGTCGAGTCAGAGCAAGGACACACATCGACGGCGCTGGCCGATCTCGACGAGGCCAAACAGATCTATGACGCCAGCTACGGCCGGCTCCATCCCAACCACGGTGACCTGCTCGTCAATCGGGCGCGCGTCCTTGCCCGGGCCGGGCGGCGGCCTGAAGCGGCGAGCGACTGCGCGGCGGGCGTTGAGATCCTCCAACGGACGCTGGGCGCCACCGCCGCGTTTACCAAAGCCAATGTGGCGATCTGCGCGAAGCTTTGACGATCGCCCTGTGGTCGGACGACGAGGCTTCTTCCGGAAGGGCGCGCCATCAGACTTGCAAGCCGTGGAAAACGCTGGTTACCAACTATTGACCGGCGATGATCCGGCGTTCGGTGAGGGGGATTTCGATGCGCGGCGTGTTGATGACAAGTCTCCTGGGGCTGCTGGCGATTGTCTCCACGGCAAAAGCCGGCGTCGACGGCGTGGTGACGAGCCGGTCGATGTATTCCAATATCGGCACCGATGGTACGGGCAACCCCGGTCCATTCAGCGTGGCCAACTCGGCGACCCAGCTGACCAGCGACGCGGTTTCGATCAGCAACTATCAGGTCTCGGCCGTCATCGGCCCCACGGACATCACGTTTGGCACCAACGCCACGACGCAGGGGGGTTTTGCCCAGCAGCGGGCCTCGACCTCCGTCTCCGTCACCTTTACCAACGACGGTCCCACGGCTGTGGACCCAGTGCTGCACTCATCGATCATCCCGGGTGGCTTTGGTTTCTACGTCGGAGACTTGAGCGGCTTTCCCAAGGACGTGGGCGGCGATCCGATCGTATCGGACGCGAACGCGACACCCGGCAGTACCGCCACCTTCGATCAGCTGACCAGCCGCTACAGTTCTCGGTTCGCCGAGGCTACGTTCAACTTCACGGTCTCTTCACAGGGTCAGCTGGTGACCAGCTACACCGGTGACGCCTATCTGGACTGCAACACCAGCGGCTTCCTTCAGACCTGCAATCCGACGGTCGGTTACTCGCTCGGCGGTCAGGCGTCGACCCTGGCCAACTTCGCTCAAGTTACGCCGCTCGCGAGCGCTTCGGCCTATGCCTTCCAGTGGGACCAGACGGATTTCGCCGTCTCCCTCGGCACATTGCTGCAACCCGGCCAGTCCCGCACCTTCGTGTACACCACCGAGGTCACCGCTTCGACCGACTTCGGCTCCGGGCCGACGGATACTAATCTTGTGGCGTTTTCGGGGTTCGGCGATCCGATTGGCAAGTCTGGGCAGACGTCGCCCGTGCTCGATCCTCTTTCCGCCGTTTCCGCGGACACGCCCGCAGGTGTTGTTCCGATCACCGGCCTAAACTTCGGCCGCTTTGCAATTAGTCTGCCGACTCTCAATTCCAACACCGGCGAGCTTGACCTTCCGGTCGCTCCCGGTCAGCTTCCGAATCTTCCGCTAACCAACCGGGTCGCGCTGGTTCCCGAGCCCGGGACTTGGTCTGTCATGCTGCTCGGCGTCGGCGGCCTCGGCGCCCGGCTTCGGGCGCTGCGGTCGCGCCGCCGCGGTTATGGGTTCAACAGGTCAGAGCCTGGCGCGCCCGAGGCCAAGGGCGGTCGGCTCTGCTGAAGGCGCGGGCGATGTCGCCGGACCTTGCCTGGAACGCCGCCGCAGGCTCACGCCGATCAGGCCCATCCCGACCAACCCCAATCCCCAACTTGCCGGTTCCGGCACGGCGGCGGCGGTGAACGACAGCACGCCGTTGACGTAGGTCGGACGGTTATAGTTGAATTTGCTATAGGACACCCCGCCGATGGATCCGACCACCCCGCCCGGCGCCGCCCGGCCGGCCAGTATCG
>JANYFU010000459.1 GCA_025359665.1 Caulobacteraceae bacterium | reverse complement strand
CACCGTGATTGTCACCGACCCATGATGGCAAGCCCTGTTTCGCCGGCGCTATGATGTCGGGCGCTCGCGTTTCAAAGTCGGGCAAACCCCAAGGACGAACATGGACCGCTTAGCGCCCTCGCTGATCATCGCCGGCGCCACCGGCTATGGCGTCTGGCCGACCAACAGTCTCGAGGGAACCCTGAACTGTCTGGCGCAGCCGATCGACGGGATCGAGATCGACGTCCAGATGACCGCCGACGGCCATGTCGTGGCGCATCACGACTATCATCTCAGCCGCCACGCCACCCGGCTGGACGGCGACTGGCTGACGGCGCGAGGACCGCTCCTGAAAAGCCTGACCCTGGCGGAACTCCAAGGCTATGACGTGGGGACGCCGCGGCCCGGCTCCGACTACGCCTCGCGCTATCCATATCGGGCGCCGGCTGACGACGTGCGTGTTCCGACCCTGCCAACCCTATTGAATAGTCTCCGCGCGGCGACGGGTCCACGGCGGTGGCTTTATATCGAGATCAAGACCGACCCCCAGGACCCCGAGATCAGCCCCGGCGCGGAGGCAATCACCGAGGCGTCGATCGCCGCGGTCGAGGTGGCCGGTTGGGAGGCCCGGACCAAGATCATCGCCTTCGACTGGAAGGTGCCGCGTCTGTCCAGACAGCGCAATCCAGCCATCGCCACCGCCCATCTGACCATTCCCGCCGCACTGGCGGGCTCGGTGAAGCCACTCGCGGGTGGCGACTCGCCATGGGCTGACGGCGCCGATCCTCGCCACCACGGCGGCTCGGACCTGGCCGCGATCAGGGTTCACGGAGGCATGGAATGGTCGCCACATTTCACCGAGGTGACGCCCGAAAGGATCGCCGAGGCCAAGGATCTTGGCCTGCGCGTCGGACCCTGGGGTCTGTCGGCGGCCGAGGACATCGATCGTATGCTGGACCTTGGCGTGTTCAGCGTCACCGTCTCGGGGCCGGCCTGGGGTCGGGGACGCGCAGTTCCCGCGCCAGGTCGGTCCGGCCGTAGACCTTGGTCAGAGCCTCGATGATCGCGGCGGTGGAAACCACCACCGTGCGGTTGGCGGCGGCGTCATAGGCGAAGTCGCCGGCGATGGCGGCCTGGTTGCCGTCGAAGGCGGCGCCGATCATGTCACCGGCGGCGTCGACCACGGGGGAGCCGGAATTTCCGCCGACGATATCATTGGTGGTCACGAAGTTGAGCACGGCGGCTCCATCGAGCTGGTCGCGGGCCGCGAGCCAGCGAGCGGGCAGACGGCGAGGCTCGACCCCGGTGGCGTGCTCGTAGAGGCCTCCCAGGGTAGTGAAAGGCGCCACGGCGGCCGACCCGTCCCGCCACCCGTCCACGCGCCCAAAGCTGACGCGAGGCGAAAGGGTGCCGTCCGGATAGACACCGGCGCCATGCACGGCCAGGCGAATCCGGGCGATCCGCTCCATCGCTTCGTCGGTGGGACCGATCACGTCGGTCTCCCAGACTTGGCGCGCGGCGCGGGCGAGAGCATCGGTTTTGAGCACATAGACGATCAGCGGATCGCCGCTGGCCATCACGGCGGCCGTTCCACCCTTCCACATGGCCGCGCGAACGGCCGGATCGGCCAGCCGGGTCTCGCCGGCAAGTCGCAGCGCCAAGATCCGGGGTTCAACCCCATCAAGCAGCGCGGCGGTCGCGGGGTCGCCGGCCCCGAGCGTCGATCGCGCGTCATCGAGCCATAGCTCCAGGTCCAGCGCCTCAAGGCCGGGATCGATGGGCTGGTCGTCCAGCAGGGTCTTTTCCAGCAGGGCCAGGCGCGCGTCCGAATATTCGGGCAGCCGCCCGGCCGACGGAGTCGGTCGCTCAGCGGCGCCGCGCACCAGGGTCCGGGCATACCTGAACAGCCGCGAGCCGCCGCCGGCGCCCGACTCCAACTTACGCCACAACGGGTATTGGGCGCGGTAGACCTTCCGAACGGCATCGATATCGGCCCATGGATCGCCCAGATCAGCCGTCAGCCTGGGATCGGCTTTCAGAGCAGCCCTCAACGCAACCTCTTCGGCCCGCCGGGAATCGATGAAATCCGGATTGTTCAGGGCCGCGCCCTGGCCCCGGAACACTTTCAGGGCGTTTTCGGTCGTGAACAGGCGGTCGGCGGCCAGACGGTGTTGCTCGGCGCCCAAGGCTGCATAGGCGGCCAGCCGTTCGCGCATAGTCGCGCCAGCCGCCAGATCGCCGGGATTGACGATATCGCGGCGGATTTCCAGCTCGGTGACGGTCAGCGCTCGCTCGGTGGGACCGGGGCTTCCGGCGACGAACACCGCCTCGCCGGCTATCGGAGGCCGCGTTGACCAGTTCAGCCACGTGCCGACCTTTGCCGGGGCGCCGTGCTCGTAGAGGCGCAAGACCGCCATATCCAGGTCGTAGCGGGGAAAGGTGAAATTCTCTGGATCGCCGCCGAAGAAGGCGACGGGGAACTCCGGCGCGAACACCAGGCGCACGTCGTCATAGCGGCGGTAACGATAGAGCTTGAACTGGCCGCCGCCGAAGAAGCTGATCACCTGGCAGCGATATCGCCGGTCGCCGCGACAGGCCGCGCGTTCGGCCTGGTAAAGCACGATCTCACGGGCCCGGACGAAGTCGTCCCCCTGTTTGCCGGCCGACTGTTTGAAGACGGCGTCGGTGATATCGCCGATGCCCACCAGTATCTCGGCCTGCAGCCCAGGGCAGCCGCGCGCCGGCTCGTCGGCGTCCACGCCATAACCGTTGGCCAGCCGATCGTGAGCCGGGTCGGAGAGGCTTTGAGCGCAGGCCAGGATGCAGTGCTGATTGGTCACCACCATCGCCCGGGGCGAAACCACCGCCCCCGAGCAGCCGCTTGTCAGGCGCACAGACCCGGCGCGCAGGTGGTCGAGCCAGCCCGGCGCGAGCTGCACGCCAAGGGCGTGTTCCGCGGTTGCGGCGGGAAACGCGTCGAAGGTCCAAAGCCCCTCTTCCGCCCGAACCGTCCATGGAATCATGGCCAACAGCGCTGAAATTAACGGGGTGGCGACGCGAGCGAGGTGTCTCAATCTCATCCTTGAAGGCTTGACGCTCGGCGAAGCCGCCGCGCAATAGCACCGCTTTTTGAAAACAGGAGACAAGGCACATGGCGAACATCAGCTTCGAGGGCAAGGTGGCCATCGTCACCGGCGCGGGCGGGGGCCTCGGACGGCAACACGCGCTGGAACTGGCCCGGCGCGGCGCCAAGGTTGTGGTCAACGACCTCGGTGGTGCGATGGACGGCTCGGGCGGTTCCTCGGAGGCGGCCGTGAAAGTGGTCGAGGAAATCAAGGCGCTCGGCGGCGAAGCCATAGCCAACGGCTCGTCCGTGACCGACGACGCGGGCGTGGCCCTGATGGTCAAGGACGCAATGGACGCCTGGGGCCGGATCGACATCCTGATCGCCAACGCCGGCGTGCTGCGCGACAAGTCGTTCTCGAAGATGGAGATCGCCGACTTCGATTTCGTCATGGCCGTGCACCTGATGGGGACGGTGAAGCCGACCAAGGCGGTCTGGGAGATCATGAAGGCCCAGAACTACGGGCGGATCATCGTCACCACCTCGTCGACCGGACTTTACGGCAACTTCGGCCAGGCCAACTATGGGGCCGCCAAGCTGAGCCTGGTGGGCTTCATGAACACCATGAAGATCGAGGGCCAGAAGAACAACATCCACGTCAACGCCATCTCTCCGGTGGCCGCCACGCGGATGACCGAGAACCTGGGAATGCCTCCGGAAATGCTGGCCAAGCTGGCGCCGGAAGCCGTGACGCCAGGGGTGATGTATCTGTGCTCGGAGGAGGCGCCGACCGGCGTCATCCTGACGGCCGGGGCCGGCGTGTTTTCGGTGGCGAAGATCTACGAGACCGAAGGCGTCCACCTGACCGGCGACGCGCTGTCGGCCGAGGGCGTGCGCGACCAGTGGGCGCGGATCACCGACGAGGCTGGCCAGAAGGCCTATTTCAACGGCGGCGAGCAGGGTCAGAAAGTCTTCCGTAAAATATCGGCTGTCTAAGACTCCATCCCAACGGCGCGCGGCGGCGAGAAATCCGCTTGCGCGCCGCGCGCCGCGCCGCCAAGGTCTGGTCTCCAGAGAGCCGCCGAACACAAGCGCGGCCACTGGCCCCATAGACGAGGAAACCCAGGTCGCCATGGCGTCAGACAGCAACGCGCCGCTCTCGCGGCTTTCCTTGCCGGCCCTGCTCGGCTTTTCGCTACCGGGGTTCACGCTTGGCGCGCTGTCGGTTTCGGTTAGCGTCTACCTGCCTCATTTCTACGCCGCCCACGTCGGTCTCAGCCTGGCGGCTGTGGGCGGGGCGTTCGGCGTCGTGCGCCTGTTCGACAGCGTGCTCGACCCCATCCTCGGCGTCACCATGGACCAGTCGCGAACGCGCTTTGGCCGCTACCGGCCCTGGCTGACCGCTAGCGCCCCGGTGCTGATGCTGGGGGTCTATCTGCTGTTCGAACCGCCGCCGATGGCGGGCATGGGCTATCTGTTCGCGGCCCTGGCGGTCTACTACGTCGGCATTTCACTGATGACCCTGTCGCATGTGTCGTGGGCCTCGGTAATCGCCGGGCAGTATCACGAACGCTCGCGGGTGTTCGGCGCGATCCAGATGGTGGCCGTCACCGGAGCAACCCTGATCCTGATCCTGCCGATCCTGTTAGCCAAGAGCGGCGCCTCGGACGGCGGGGTCTCGGCCATGGGCTGGTTCATCGTCACGGCCGCGCCGTTGGGAGTTGTGCTGGCGACCCTGCGCACACCGGAGCCGATCGCCGACCAGACTCATGAGGACCATCTTACCTGGCGCGACTATCGGACGATCGTGACGCGGCCGGACGTGCTGCGGATTTTCGCGGCCGACATCTGCCTGACCCTGGGACCGGGGTGGATGTCCGCGCTCTATCTGTTCTACTTTCATGACTCGCGCGGTTTCGGAGCCGGCGAGGCCAGCCGGCTGCTGTTGGTCTATATCGCCGCCGGCGTGGTGGGCGCTCTTGCCATCAGCCGATTGGCCATGAAGATCGGCAAGCATCGCGCGCAGATGGTGGCCAGCACAGGCTATTCGCTGGGCCTGATCCTGCTGACCCTGACGCCCAAGGGGGAGTTCTGGCCCGCGGCGGCGCTGATGTTCATGCTCGGCCTGCTGGCCGGAAGCTTCCCGATGCTTGACCGGGCCATGATGGGCGACGTGGCCGACGCCATCCGCCTCGAACAGGGCAAGCGGCGCATCGGCCTGCTGTTCGCCATGATCACCACGGCCCAGAAGGTGGCCGTGGCCCTGAGCATCCTGCTGTCGTTCGCGGTGCTGGACTGGATCGGCTACCGCGCCAAGGACGGGCTGGCCAACACACCCCAGGCGATCCACGGACTGGAGATGGTCTATCTGATCGGGCCTGTGTTCTTCGTGATGCTCGGGGGCGCCTGCTACCTCGGCTACAAGCTCGATTCCAAGCGCCACGCCGAGATCCGCGCCCAGCTGGAGGTTCGCGACGCGATGGCCGGAGCGGCGATCCCGCGGAGCCTGAGCGGCGAACAACTGACCCCCGCGCCCGGCCCGGCCTGAGGGGCGTCCGCTTTGACCGCCACCACCGCCACGACCATCGTCCGGCCAGCCCTGAGACCCGCGACCTCTCTGCCGACCCTGTTCGCCTTCGCCCTGCCCGGCATGCCCCTGGCCGGCATGGCCCTGGTCTACGCGGTTTATCTGCCAAGGTTTTACGTGGGCCTGGGTAACGGCTTCGCGGCCGTGGCCACGGCCATAGCGGCGGTACGATTTCTGGACATCTGGCTGGACCCGTTTCTGGGGTTCGCCATGGACCGGACCCGCACCCCGATCGGACGCTACCGGCCCTGGCTGATCCTCGGCGCGCCGATCGCCATGTTCGGGACCTACAGGCTGCTGGTTCCGGACGGAAAGGTCGATACCGGCTATCTGATCCTGTGGATGCTCGTCACCTACGCCGGCGCCTCGATGCTGAACCTGGCGGTGGCGGCCTGGGCGGCGATCCTGGCCACCAGCTACAATGAGCGCTCCCGCGTCTATGGCCTGACGCAGGGCCTGGCGGTGATCGGATCGACCGGGCTGCTGCTGCTGCCGCTGTTCACCGGCGGGGCGGTGACCCTGGGCAAGGCGGCGAGCATGCCGGCGGTGGCGGCCATTCTGATTGTCGCCCTGCCCCTGGCCGTGATCGCGTGCGCGATCTTCACCCCTGAGAAAATCACCGCGTCGGCGCGCGAAGGGGGCTTCAGCTTCAAGGACCTGTGGTTGGCGGTGTCGAAACCCTCACTGGTGAGGATCGTCCTGGCGGACTTGGTGCTGACCCTTGGGCCCGGCACGACAGCGCCGCTGTATGTCTATTTCTTCCATGACGCCAAAGGCTTCAACATCGCCGAGGTCGGGTTTCTGCTGATATTCTACATCGGCGCCGGCGTGGTCGGCGCTCCGGTGTGGGGACAGGTGGCGCGGCGCCTGGGCAAGCACCGCACGGTGCAGATCGCCTGTGTCTGCTACGGGATCACCCAGACCATACTGATGGCCATGCCCCGGGTCTGGCCGGGCCACACTCCGGTTGACGCCATCCCAACCATCTGCGGAATGATCGGGGTGGGTTTCTGCGCCAGCGCCTTTCTGTTGCTGATGCGGGCGATGGTGGCCGACGTGGTGGACGAGGTGCGACTGGATAGCGGCCGCGACCTGACCAGCCTGTTGTTCTCCCTGGTCACAACCACCACCAAAATCGGCACGGTGATCACGGTGATCATCGTCTTCCCGATCCTCAATCTGGTCGGCTACAACGGCAAGGAGGGGGCGGTGAACAGCCCTCACGCCATCTTCGGCCTGGAGATGTGCTATCTGTTCGCCCCGATCATTCTGGTATTCGTGGGCGGCGCCATGTTCTTCGGCTACACCCTGGACGCCAAGCGCCACGGCGCGATCCGCGAAGCCCTGGAGGCGCGGGACGAAGAGATGTCCCTGGCGGCGGCGGAAGAGTCCTTGATCAGCCCGCTTTAGAACCCTTTCAGCCGCTGTCGCGCAGCCGCCGGGCCATGGTCATGAAGGCCTTGGCGGTCTCACTCTCGGGGGCGGTGACCACCAGCGGCTTCCCCTCGTCGGCCCCCACGCGAAGCGCGATGTCGATCGGCACCTCGCCAAGGAACGGTACTTCGAGGCGGCCAGCCTCCGTCCGCGCCCCGCCCTGGCCGAAGATCGGGATCGGCGCCCCGGTGGCCGGATCGGGGAAATAGGCCATGTTCTCGACCACGCCGAGGATCCGCACCGGCGGGTTCATCTTCTGGAACATCGCCGAGGCGCGGCGGGCGTCGATCAGCGCGATCTCCTGGGGCGTGGAGACGATCACCACGCCATCGACATGCAGCTTCTGGACCAGCGTCAGGTGGATATCGCCGGTGCCGGGGGGCATGTCG
>JANYFU010000041.1 GCA_025359665.1 Caulobacteraceae bacterium | reverse complement strand
CATGATCGCTCCTTCAAATCGGACAACACCGAATCCGTATGTTCCCCCAGCCGGGCCACGAACGCCGGCGCTTCGCGGGGCGTGTCCCTGAACCGGAACGGCGGGTTGAGCACCTTGAACGCACCATCGGCGTCTTCCAGGTCGCCGAACGCGCCACGGGCCGCCAGATGGGGATGATCCAGAACCGCGGCCGGGGCGGCATGGACGCCGCAGGCCAGGCCAGCCGCATGCAGGCTTTCCATGCAGGCGTGGCTGGTGCGGCCGGCGCACCACCCGGACAGGCGAGAGGCGATCTCCCCGGCTCGCCCAGCCAGCGCGCCGGGCCTGGTCAGGGCCACGTCGTCGATCCCGTCCGGCCGGCCGATCAGGGCGAACAGCGCCTGATAGTTGCGCGGCGTAACCAGCGGCACGGTAATGTAGCCGTCGGCGGTGCGGGTCGGCGGAAAGATCGTGGAACGGTGAGGGCGTTCGGCCTGAGCCTCCTGATATTGGATGCCCACCAGGCTCATCATCGACTCCATCAGGCTGACATCGACATAAGCGCCCGATCCGAACCGCTCGCGGCGCAGAAGCGCCGATTGCACCGCGCCGAACGCGTAGGACGCGGCCACGACATCGGCGATCATCACGCCGGCCGGAGCCGGCGCGGCGTCCAGGGCCGAGCCGCCGCGCGCGGCGGTCATGGCGTGATCGAAGCCGCTCATGGCGTGGACCACTGGCGCATAGGCCGCCGCCCCGGCCAGCGGCCCATCCTGTCCGAACCCGGAAACCGAACAATAGACCAGGCGAGGGTTCCGCGCCGCGGCCTGTTCGTAGCCAAGGCCCAGGCGCTCCATTACACCCGGGCGAAAATTCTCCACCACCACGTCGGCGTCGTCCATCAGCCGGCGGGCCGCCTCGAGATCGGCCGGCGCCTTGAGGTCGAGGACGACGCTTTTTTTACCCCGGTTGAATTGGGCGAACGTCCGGCTGGCGCCGTTCACGATCGGCGGGGTGAAGCGCATCAGGTCGCCCTCCCCCGCGGTCTCGATCTTGATCACCTCGGCCCCACAGTCGGCCATCAGCCGCGTGGCCCAGGGGCCCGCGACGATGGTGCTGAAGTCGATGACCTTCAGGCCTTCCATGGGGGCGTGCGGCATGAGCTAGGCCGCCTGGGCCAGGGCCAGATCGATCACCCGGGAGCGGTGGTCGCGAGCGGCGCCGAACAGTTCGGCGTTGCCCCGTGCCCGCTTCAGATAGAGGTGGTTCTCCATCTCCCAGGTGAAGCCGATGGCGCCGAAGATCTGGATGCCGCGCTGGGTGGCGGAAACATAGGCGTCGCCGGAATAGGCCTTGGCCATGGCGGCGGCGAGAGGCGCGCGAGCATCGCCCTGGGCCAGCGTCCAGGCGGCGTAGAGGGTCGCGGTGCGGGCGCACTCGGCCTGGCCCAGCATGTCGGCCAGGGAGTGCTTGATCGCCTGATAGGCGCCGATCGGCTTTCCGAACGCCACGCGCTGGCGGGCGTAGTCGGCGGTGACGTTGAGCACATGGCGCAGGCCGGCCGAATTCTCCGCCGACAGAGCGACCAGGGCATGGTCGCGCAGCCACGGCCAGAGGCCGGCGTTCTGGGCGTCCAGCGGCTCGGCGACCGCGTCGGTCAAAGTGACGGTGCAGATCTGCCGGGTGATATCCCGCCACGGCTCCAGTACGACATCGACACCCGCCTGATCGGTCTGGACCAGGAAGAACCGGCGCGCGCCCGTCGCCGCATCCCGCGCGGCCACCACCAGGATGGCGGCGTCGGCGGCGTCGATGACCAGGGCCTTGGCTCCCGAAACGCGCCAGCCCTGGGCGCCGGGGGTGGCCAGGGTCTGATCGGGTCCGTCCTCGCGCCCGCCGGGTTCGGCCACGGCCAGAGCCATGACCCGTTCCCCCGCCGCAACCGCCGGAAGGATGCGGCTTTTCTGGCTATCATCGCCGCAACGGAGCACGGCGAGCCCGCCCAGCAGCGTTCCCAGGAACGGGCTCGGCGTCAGGGTGCGGCCCAGTTCCTCGACGACCATCACCAGGTCGACGCAGGAAAGACCAGCCCCGCCGTATTCTTCGGGGATCATCAGCCCGGCCCACCCCATCGGCGCGATCCTGGACCAGTTGTCGGCGTAACCGGCGTCGCGCACCGTCGCGCCCGGGGTCAGCAGCGGCTTCAGCGATATCTCCGCGTCAAGAAAGACCTGGGCGGAATCCTTGAGAACCTTGTGGTCGTCGTCGAGTGAGAAGTTCATTTGCCGTCACCCTTGCCGGCGGTCGCCCGGGTCTGGTTCCAGGGGCCGCGCGCGGTCGGATCGAGGTCGCGGGGCAGGCCGAGCATCCGCTCGCCCACCACATTCTTGAGGATCTCCTGGGTGCCGACGCCGAGGGTCACCGCCGGGCTGAACCAGAAGGCGTAGTCCCAGTCGTCGTATTCGCCCTTGCGGCCCGGCGTCGGCGGGAACGGCTGGCGGCCCTCCATCAGACCTTCGGGACCCTGCGCGCGCTTGGCCAGATCGACGATCCGCTGGCCGTGGGGGGCGGCCAGCATCTTGCGCACCGCGCCCTCGGGACCCGGCGCCTTGGCGTTCATCCGGTCGCTGAGCGAGCGATAGGCGAGCAGGCGCAGAATCTCGCCCTCGATGTAGATGGCGGCGGCTTCGTCTCGGACCAGCGGATCCGCCAGCGCCCCGGTCTTGTCCAGGCCGGCGACCAGGTCACGGGCCGATGGCCCCGCCCCCCAGATCGCGCCGGGCTTGGAGAGCGCGACCCGCTCGGTCTGCAGCTGACGCATGGAGATCGCCCAGCCGTCGCCCTCCTTGCCCAGCAACCGGTCGGTGGGGACGATGACGTTGTCGAGGAACACCTCGTTGTATTCGTTCTCATGACCCGACATGTCTATGATCGGCCGCACGGTGATCCCGGGCCAATCCATATCGATCAGGAACTGCGACAGGCCGCCGTGTTTCGGCGACTGAGGGTCGGTGCGGGCGACCAGCACGCCGATCTTGGATTTGTGGGCCAGGGAGGTCCAGATTTTCTGGCC
>JANYFU010000398.1 GCA_025359665.1 Caulobacteraceae bacterium | reverse complement strand
GGCTGGCCCAGTTTTTTCGCCCCGTTCGACGAGAGCCACGTGCGCGCCATCCGCGACACAAGCTACGGCATGGTGCGCATCGAAACCCGCTGCGCACGCTGCGACAGCCATCAGGGGCATGTGTTCCCAGACGGCCCCCGCCCTACCCGGTTGAGATATTGCATCAATTCGGTGTCTCTGCAGTTCGTGGCCAATGGCGAGGCTCTGCCTGATCCGTTGGGCCGAGGCGACAAGATTCCTTGACGAGTTCCGGGCCGCTCTGCCGTCGCGAATGCATGGCCCTTGGGTGGCCTTTTTTGGCCCTTTTTGGCCACTGCTTGGCCCTTCCGTGGCCCTCCATTGGCCAGTGCCAGGCCCTCGGAAGGCCGGGATCTGGCCCGTATTGGCCGTTTGACGGCCTTCGAGAAAATAGGCAACTAGTTGTAATATTGACGATTCTCTAATTTTCTGGCTCCTACTCCCTGCTTTCGAGGTGCATATGGCGAAGAAGGCCCTTGGTTCCCGGAATTCATCACAACGTACCTTTTGCAACACGCGACTTTCCGACGAAGAATCAAGAGGCAGCCTTTCAGAATCACGGTTCGAACACCCTGCGCACAACGTCAAGCATCGTCGGCATCCGCTTCGGTCGCGAATTCAGGCCACGCCAGCGCATCATCGCCGGTCGCCGCCAGCTGTTGAGAAGCCTCCGCCCAACCCGCTCGGGGATGGGTTCGCACCGGCGCAATCGCAACGCAGCCGGCCTCCGCGCGCATCTCCACGTTGTCGCCCTGCCGAGCACCGATATCGCTAAGCAAGGCCTTGGGTATGATGACGCCGGACGAATTGCCCATTTGTAGCGGGGTCAGCATGTTGGTGTTCCTTGAGAAGGAAAAGCGATTTCATAACATGGCCTGAGCCGTTTAGCCTGGGCGCGGCTTCCTTACGCGCCCTTCAGAAAGGCGTAATTTCGCAACCATGCTCGATTGGTCAGAATGCCCCGTCGTCGAACGGATCCCCGGAAAGGTGAGCGGCGCATGGCTGTTCAAAAACACGCGCGTGCCTGTTAAGGCCCTCTTCGAGAACATTGAAGGCGGCGCCACTGTTCAGGAATTCCTTGAATGGTTTCCAGGCGTCGGGCGCGAACAGGTCGAAGCGGTTTTGGAATGCGCCCAACGCAGCCTTGAAACCGCGGGCTGACCATACTTCGTGAAGATTCTCTTTGATCAAGGTACGCACGTGCCCCTGCGCCGCGCTCTACCCGATCATGAAGTCGTAACGGCGTTTGAGCATGAGCGGCATCTCTTGCGGGATGGCGATCTCTTGAACGGGGTTTGATGCCTTGGTGACCACTGACCAGAACCTTCGCTATCAGCGGTCTCTTACGGGTCGCAGGCTAGCCTTTCTGGTTCTCATGACGACCGACTGGCGAATGGTCGGGCGGCATACCGGCCATGTCGCCAGCGCCGTCGCCGTCGCAAGGGTCTCTTCGTCGCCGGCCGCCCGATCACGCCACCTTGAACTTCGGCTGCGGCAGGGCTAGCCGGGTGTCGGTCACGGCCTCGCCGCGGAAGAACCGCACCAGTAGGGTCTGGACGTCGGGATGGGCCTCGAAGACGTTGTGGCCGGCGTTCTCGACGATAACCCGGTAATTGCGCCGGAACTGGGCCGTCACCTCGTCCTGCTCGGACAGTGGCGTGCGGCCGTCCAGCGTGCCGGCGACCAGCAAAGCGGGATGGTCGATGCGGAGCGGCGCCCGGAAGCCTTCGCCCAGATCGACGCCTGGGACGGCGCCCAGCAGCTGCGGCATCGGGAAGTTCAGCGCCTCGCCCAGCACGGCGGTCTTCGCCTCGCGTCGCACCAGGGCCAGCCGGCCCGGCGAGATCCCTGACGCCAGATCCGTGGCCTCGGGCATACCGGCGATGCCCAGAAGGCCCACGAATTCGTTCATGAAAGGAGCCAGAACCTCCGTCTTACCGGCGTCGAGCGCCAGGTAGAGTCCCGGCAGCATGACCAGGGTCTGCGGATTGGCGATCAGTTCGCCCGCCATGAGTTGAATGGCGAAGCCGCCCAGCCGCAGCTCGACCGGCGCGCCATTCAACGTAGCCGTCATCTTCACTGGCGCCGCCTCAAGCTTGGCATGCACCCGCCGCATCAGGGCCGGCAGGTCGGGGATCGCCGCGCGGACGGCGGGGTCGGCGCCCAGCAGGCCGTCCACCTGGCGCAGAAGGGCGTCGATCGCCGTAGGCCGCTTCACCGTCTGATCCTGGCCCTCCAGGCTGGCCAAGGCCACGCGGTTGACCCTATCGCCGTGCCGCTTGAGCATGCTGAGCGCCAGGTGGGTGCCGTAGCTGATGCCCCAGAGGTCGACCTTTTCCGCGCCCAGGTGGCGTCGCAGGTCGTCGATGTCGTCAGCGTTCTGTTCGGTGTTGTAACCGGTCATGGCTACGCCGGCCTTGGTCCAGTCGGCCCAGGCCTTCTGGAAGTCCTCGCGGAAATAGGCGGTCAGCCCAGCCTGCGTGAACGCCGGCGGCGGGCGCGTCGAGGCCGGCCGCTCGGGGATGGCGTTGGACAACCCCGTGCCGCGCTGGTCGAAGGCGATGACGTCCGCGACTTCCCGCAGAGCCATCATGATCGGAAAACGCGGTCCAGCCAGCGCGCGCGTCGCCGTGCCGCCGGGGCCACCGGCCAGATAGACGATCGGCGGTCCCGGCTTGGCCGCCATCGAGGCAAACCGGACATAGCTCAACCGGATCTTCCGCGACTTGGGATCGCGGCGATCCTCGGGGACCTCGAAAAAGCCTCGCTCGGCGTCGGTGTCCTGGCCCCGCCAGCCCTTGAAGCGGAAGGGGCCGGCCTGCGACGGAGACGTCGTCGGTGCGGGGGCGTGGGTCGGAGCGGGGGCCTGGGCGGACGCCAGGGTCGGAAGGGTGAGGCCGGCGGCGGCGAGCAGGGCGCGGCGGTTGAGCGATGCGTGGGTCATGCCGACAGTTGAGCCGTCAGCACCGCCGTCCGCCACGCCGCTTCGGTCAATGGCGGTCGTTGATCGGCGAATGGCGGCGCATCTCGGCGAGCGGCGCCTTAGATTGACGCCATGTGGCGAACCTTGCTTCTCGGCCTGCTCCTGGCCGGCTTCACGACCCTGGCTCGGGCCCAGGATACCTCATGGCAGGCCTGCCGCGGCGTGATGAGTCCGGCCGGTCCGGTGCTGAGCGACTGCCGCCCTGTCCAGGACTTCGTCGATCCCCAGGGCAGGGAGTTGTGGATCCGCGCTACGATCGACGCCCCAGGCGTCGCTTCGGGCGACACCCGGCCGCGCGCCCTCTATGTGGCGGGCGTCGCCTCGTCGGAGGCCTGGCTCAACGGCCAGGGTCTGGGCGCCAACGGACGTCCCGGCCCCACGGCGCGGGAAGAAGTTCCCGGGCGCTATCAGGCGATCCTTCCGATCCGCGAGACCAGCTGGCGACCCGACGCCAACACCTTGGTGCTGCACCTGTCGTCCTTCCACGGCGGCCTGCGCTTCGCCCGTCCGATGGGCGCGATCACGGTCCTCCCCTATCCCTATCCGGGGCGCCCCGCGCGGCTGGCCGTCACCTTCGTGGCGGCCGGCGCCCTGCTGGCGGCGGCGTTCGGCTTCGGCGTCATCCACGTCCTGCGCCGCACGGGGTCCAGCCTCGTGCTGGCGGCCATGGCCGGGGCCGCGGCCCTGCAGGCCATCGTCGAGAGTCTGCGGACTCTGTTCGCCTACCCCTATCCGCTGCACGCCTGGCGGATGAGCGCGATCTGGCTGCTGGCCGCCACCTTCGCCGTGCTGCTCGTGAGCTATGTCGCGGGCCGGTTCCTGCCCAGGGCGCGTCCGCTGATGATCGGCCTGGCCCTGGGTGTTGTCGGCGCCACGGCCCTGCTTCCGGGCTTCGACATCAAGACCGCCTGCGCGCTGATCCTGGGTGTGGCGCTGGCCGCCCTGCCGGCCGCGGCGGGCGTGGGCGACAAGCGACCCGGCGCGCGGCTGACCCTGGCCTATCTGGCCCTGTTCCTGGCCCTGGCCCTCGGCTTCCCCGAATGGCTGGCCGACCTGTCCTATTTCCTGCTCGCCGCCGGCCTGGTGCTGCCGCTGTTGGCGGTCGAGGTTGTGCGGCTGGGCCGCGACGACCGCGGCCGCGAGGCCGCCCTGACCCGCGCCGCCAGCCGCCCCGACCGCCTGACCGTGGCCTCGGCGCGTGGCGTCGAGCTGGTTCCGATCGCCGAGATCCTGGCCGTGGTGGGAGCCGACGACTATGTCGAGCTGCGGCTGGTCGGCGGCCGCAGCCTGCTGCACGCCGCGCGCCTCGACGGCCTGGCGGCCCAGCTTCCAGCGAGCTTCCTGCGCGTCCACCGCTCGGTGATCGCCAACCTGGCCCAGGCGCGGCGCCTGGAGCGCGATGGCGATCGCTGGCGGCTGTACCTGAGCGAGGGCGCGCCCCTGCCCGTCAGCCGCTCCCGCCAACCCGCCCTGCGGGAGGCCCTGGACGTTCCTCCCTCCGTGGGGACGGTGTCGGCGGTAGTGCTAGTGGACTAAGCCGCTCGCGCGGCATGGGAGGAGGCGCGGCCGGCGATCTAACGCGCCGTGGGCGTTTCGGCATCGGCCGATGAGGGACTCGGCAGGCTGTCGCGGCGCCTCGACCTCGCTTACCGCGAGACCGCCGAACAGCTAACGACCCATTCCCTAAAGCGGAATATTATCGTGCTTCTTCCAAGGGTTGGTGACCGATTTGGTCTTCAGGCTCTTGAGCGCCCGGATGATCCGGCGGCGCGTGCCGTGGGGCATGATGACATCGTCGATGTAGCCCCGTGAGGCCGCCACGAAGGGGTTGGCGAAGTGGGCTTTGTATTCCGCTTCTCGCACCGCCAGCTTTTCGGGATCGCCGATGTCGGCGCGGAAGATGATTTCCACCGCCTGTTTGGGACCCATCACGGCGATCTCTGCGGTCGGCCAGGCGTAGTTGAAGTCGCCGCGGATATTCTTCGAGCTCATCACGTCGAAGGCGCCGCCATAGGCCTTGCGGGTGATCAGCGTGACCTTGGGCACGGTGGCCTCGGCGAAGGCGAACAGCAGCTTGGCGCCGTGCTTGATCAGACCGCCCTGCTCCTGTTTGGAGCCCGGCATGAAGCCCGGCACGTCCACGAACGTCACCACCGGGATGTTGAAGGCGTCGCAGAAGCGCACCAGCCGGGCGGCCTTGCGCGAGGCGTCGATATCCAGCGCGCCGGCCAGCACCTGCGGCTGGTTGGCGATGAACCCCACGGTGTCGCCGTCCAGGCGCCCGAAGCCGACGATGATATTCTTGGCGTGATCGGGCGATACCTCGAAGAAGTCGGCCTCGTCGACGACCTTCAGGATCAGCTCCTTCATGTCGTAGGGCTTGTTGGCGCTGGCCGGCACCAGGGTGTCCAGCGAGGGCTCCGCGCGATCGGCGTCATCGAAGCTCTCGCGATGCGGAGCCTTCTCGCGGTTCGACAGCGGCAGGAAATCGATCAGGCGGCGGACCTGGGTCAGGGCCTCGAGGTCGTTGTCGAACGCCCCGTCGGAAACCCCCGACTTGATAGCGTGCATCCGATAGCCACCCAGATCGGCGTGACTGACATCCTCGTTCAGGGCCGCCTTCACCACGTCGGGGCCGGTGACGTACATATAGGCGGTGTCCTTCACCATGAAGATGAAGTCGGTCATGGCCGGGGAATAGACATCGCCGCCGGCGCAGGGGCCCATGATTACGCTGATCTGCGGGATCACGCCCGAGGAGAGGACATTCTGAAGAAAGATGTCGGCGTAGCCGGCCAGGGAGTCGACGCCCTCCTGAATACGCGCGCCGCCGGCATCGAACAGACCTATGATCGGGGCGCCGTTGCGCAGCGCCATTTCCTGGACCTTGACGATTTTTTCGGCGTGGGCCTTGGACAGCGACCCGCCCATCACCGTGAAGTCCTTGGAGAACACATAGACCAGGCGGCCATTGATCGTCCCCCAACCGGTAACGACCCCATCGCCAGGGACCCTCTGGTCCTCCATGCCGAAGTCGTGGCTTCGGTGTTCGACGAACATGTCGAACTCCTCGAAGGAGCCCTCGTCCAGCAGCACGTCGATGCGTTCGCGGGCGGTCAGTTTGCCCTTGGCGTGCTGAGAGGCGACGCGCTTGGGGCCGCCGCCGGCTCTCGCGCGCTCACGGCGAATCTCAAGCTCTTCGAGTATGTGCTGCATGCGTTTCCTCTTGGGTCGTGGGCGACGGCCTAGAGCAAAACGACCTTAAACGGAATCGTTTAAGGTCGGATAATTTGCTCTAGATTCAAAAAACTAGAGCGCCGCCAATGCGAAAACCAGTTCCCACTTTTCGCGCGGCGCTCTAGCGGTCGGCGCGCCGCCTGACAAGTTGGTCAAGCCAGGGCGGCGAACCAGCGTTCGGCCATTACCGCCTCGACGGCCATGGCGTCGGCCTTGGACTCCGCTTCGGCGTCGACGCCCCAGCGTTCCTCCTGGTAGATCTCGTCGAGGCGCGACGCCCCCATGGCCTCCTCCGCCCGAATCCGCCCGTCTCGAAGCGCCAGGGCCAGGATCGCCGAGCCGAACAAGGCGGCGGCGAAGGCCAGGCCGGCCAGGGTGAAGTCATCCAGCGGCTCGACGATGGCGGCCAGGCGCGCCACCGTCTCCGGCGGTTGCGCCCGATGGATGATCCCAGAGGTGCGCTCGAAATCGAGGCGATGGGCCTCTCGCACCCATTCCAGCAAAGGAATCCAGACCTTCTCCTGGCGCTGTGCCAAGCTTCGTGGATGGTCGGCGAAATAGCACAGCAGATCGGCGTCGCCGAACCGGGTCACCCCTTCAATGCTCAAGCTTCGCGCGCCGGCGACCACGTCGATAGCGGTATGGGCCAGCCGGGTGGCGGGCATGGCAGTGTAGAGGATGGTGTCCCCCTGGCCCCGCCATTCCTCGGCCAACAGTTCGGCGAGAGCGAGGGTGGGCAGGATCAGGGGCCGGCCGGCCGGGGTCCGCGGCGCTCGGCCATCCAGCGAAAGTGCGAACGCGCCGCCCTCAGCGGCTACCGACACGGTTTTGTAGAACCGGCGCGGTCGTCGCAGGGGATCGCTGGGTTCGGCCATCAAATGTCTTTCTCAATCGCGGTGGGTAGCGCAATACGTCGGCAATGTTGGGTGTTTATCATGAGCTGTTGAGGGGATCGACCGGACGCAGCGCTTTCGGAACAGGCAACCGTCATGACGATCGACACCGACCTGATGAGCGCCATCGCGGCGACCCGTCTTGGTCTGGGCGCCAAACACGGTGAAATAGCCGCTTCGAAGGGCGATCCCCAGGGCCGGCTACTCTCTCAGATACGCGCCGCCGGGGCCGATCAGCCCGCTGGCGACCAACCCACTTCAGCGAATCGTTTCATCGCCCTTCGCGACTATCAACAGCAACAACAGGCGGCGAAGGCCGCCGGTGACGCCAAGACCGACCCCGTCAAGGCGGCTTTCCGGCTGTTGCGCGATGACACCGGCGTGGACTTCATGGCCCGCCTGCGGCTGGCCGCCGCCACCGACGCGGCTTTCCGGGAGCGCTGGGCTCTGTTCTGGGCCAATCACTTCACCGTATCCGCCAACCGGCTGATCACCGCCACCCTGGTGGGACCCTTCGAACAGGAAGCCATTCGCCCAAATGTATTCGGCCGGTTCGAGGACCTTCTGGCGGCCTCGTCCAGCCATCCGGCCATGCTGCTTTATCTTGATCAGGCCCAGTCGATCGGCCCGGAAAGCCCGGCGGCCAAATACCAGGCGCGCGGCGGCAAACATGCCGGCCTAAATGAGAATCTGGCCCGGGAGATCCTGGAGCTGCACAGTGTCGGCCTTGAGGCCGGCTACAGCCAGGCCGACGTTACTGAGTTCGCGCGGGCCATGACCGGCTGGAGCATCGCCGGCCCGAGGGAATCGCCCGACCGCGAAGGCAGGTTCTTCTTCCGCGCCGCCGCCCATGAGCCCGGCGTCCGCGAGATCATGGGCCGGCGTTACGCCGACGGCGGACAGGAACAGGCCCGCGCGGTGATCAAGACCCTGGCCGCCAGCCCCCACACCGCGCATCACTTGGCGACCAGGATCGCCCAGCATTTCGTCGCCGATGATCCGCCACCGACCCTGGTCGATAAGCTAAGCGCCGCCTATCTCGCCTCGGATGGCCAGCTTGGGGTGGTGGCCCGGACCCTGGTCAAGGCCCCCGAAACCTGGGCTCCGGCCGCAATGAAATTCAAGACGCCCTACGAGTTTCTGGTTTCCAGCTGGCGCGCCACGGGGGTCGAACCCCAGGAAATCTCCACCATCGCCCCCGTCCTGACCGCCATGGGCCAGAAACCGTTCAGCGCTCCTTCTCCGAAAGGTTGGGCGGAAGAGGGTCCGGCCTGGTGCGCGCCCGATGCGGTGATCAAGCGGATGACCTGGAGCGAAGCCTTCGCCGCCGGCGCCGTCGCCGACCACGATCCCGTCGTCCTGGCGCAAGCCTCCCTGGGCGCGCGCCTGACACCGCTGACGGCCCAGACCATCGCCAGGGCGGAAACTCGCGCCGAGGGTCTGGCCGTGTTGCTGATGAGCCCGGAGTTTCAACGCCGATGACCCATCCTTCGAATCCGTCCCGCCGCCAGGCCCTCGCCGGCGCCTTCGGCATTGGCGTCACCATCGAGCTGTTCGCGGGCCTAGCCTTCGCCGATGTGGACGCCGGCCTGGGGCGCAAGAAACTGGTGGTGATCGTCTGCCGTGGCGGTCTCGACGGGCTGTCGCTCTCTCCGCCGGTCGGCGATCCGGACTATGCCGGCCTACGGGGTTCGATCGCCTTGCCCGGTTTCGATCAGCCCGGCGGCGCGCTGAAGCTGGACCACACCTTCGGCCTTCACCCGATGCTGACCAGCATCCACGACCTGGCGATCAAGGGCCAGGCGCGAATCGCGCCCGCCGTGGCCACCCCGGACCGGCTGCGCTCGCACTTCGAAGCGCAGGAC
>JANYFU010000387.1 GCA_025359665.1 Caulobacteraceae bacterium | reverse complement strand
CGCTGGCGATAGTAGATCGAGCCGCCGATCCAGGCGAAGATCCAGGCCCAGGACAGCAGGATGGCGATGTAGGCTGGGCTCAAAGGTCTTCCCCGACACCGCGATCGGCGACCGCCCCATCACGACCCGTGTAACGTCGGGTATCCGGCGGCTCAAGTGAGGGTGTGGGATGTTGTTTCTCAGAGAGGGTCAGACGCCGCCGAGCCCATCCATCGCCACCACCGTCGCCATCGCATCGCCGAGCGCGGCGAGGGAAGTGCGGATGCACAAAGTGGCGGCCTTCCTGTTCGGCTACATCGGCCCGCGCAGGAAGGAGCTGTCCGCGATCACCTGGGACGACGTGGATTATCGCAAGGGCCGGTAGCCGTCCGCGCCTGGCGGTCAGCGCCAGGCGAACACCGGCTGTTCCAGGTGCGCCACCCGGGTTATGCGGCCGGCGACCAGCTCGCGGAGTTGGTAGATCAGGGCCGCGGTGGGTGCGTGGATATGGTGGTCGCCGACGCGCAGGCGGATCAGCGGGCGCGGGCTCTCGGGAATGGTCTCGAAGGTGACGGCGTCGTCGCCATGGATGTGGTCGAGCCGGATGACGTGCGTCGAGGCGACCTCATGCGGGTTCGGCGCCAGCATCGCCGCATCGCCAGCCCAAGCGACCACCGGCGTGATCGCATAGCCAGAGCGGGTTGGATAGTCGTCGAGCACACCGAGGATATCGACGGGGGCCAATCGCAGGCCGAGTTCTTCCTCGAGCTCGCGCAGGGCGGTTTCCTCCACCGTCTCCCCTGGATCACAGCGCCCACCCGGCAGCGCCCACTGTCCGCCATGGGCCCGCAGCCCGGCGGCGCGACGCGTCAGCAGGAACGCCGCCTGCCCCGAGCCGTCATCGGCCGCCACCAAAGTGACCGCCACCGCCGCCCGCTTCAGCGGCTCCCCCGCGTGCGCGATGCGCGGAAAATCAAGACAGCGCGCGGCGAGGGCTGCGCGGAGGGTCGGAGTAAAGGGGTAGGTCATGGGGATTACGCTGGGCTGTAGGGTTCTCAACTGCAACCCCATTCAGGTTCCGGTCCAAGGGTTGAGGGTATTGACACCAGTCGCGACGACGTCGCCGGTGTTGCGCGTCACCAGGACCAGGCCGCGTTGGATCGCCGTGGCGGCGATCAGGATGTCGATAACGGGCAGGCTACGCGCCGCGGAAAGCTCGCCCCAATGCCTCGCCACACCCGCGTCGATATCGAGCACCCGGTCCGCGAAGGTGGTTTCGATGCCATCGACCCAGGCGCCCAGTTCCGCCGCGACCCTAGGATCGACGCGGCGCTTGGCTTCGACTCCCTTGCGCAATTCCCCCAGGCTGAGAACGCTCAGGAACAGGGCCGCGCTGTCGGCCCGGGCCAGAAAGGCCATGACGTCTGGGTGGGCCCGGATTTTTCGCGTTTCGGAGATTATACTCGTATCGAGAAGATAGCCTGTCTTAAGGCTCACAGTTCGACAGCGCGGCCGAAGTCCGCGTCGCGTTCCACGGCGAAAGTCTCAACCTTGGGTCCGCCCATGAGGTGGGCCTTGAAGTCGGGTTTCAGGGCTTCCAGGGCAAGGTAGTCCTCCATCGACAGCACCACCGCGCGTTTGGCGCCGTGCCGAGTGATCGTCTGCGGACCCTCGCGAAGGGCCCGGTCGATCATCTCACTGAACCGCGTCTTCGCCTCTTGCACCGGCCATGTCGTCATCGCGATCAGCTCTTTCTGTCTAGACCGACCATATTGGGGTTGGCGAGGGGTGGCGGCAAGGCCCATTCCGCTCCCTGGCAAAACCATTTACCCAACGCCTCCTGACTTGGAGACCGGAAGATGCGCGCGATGCGGACAATGACGATGACGGGTGTCGCCCTGTCGATGATGATAATGGGTGTGGCTCACGCCGCCCCCACAACCCATCCCCAGGCGGAAGCCCAGGCGCTAGACTTGGCCGAGAAGGCCATCGCCCTGCGCTCGGTGCGCGGTCCCGGCAACCAGACGGCTCAGGTCGCCGCGCTCTACAAGGCCGCGCTGACGGCCGGCGGCTTCGCGGAATCCGAGGCCTCGATCACGCCGGTGGACGACACCACCTATCTGATCGCCCGCTGGCCTGGCGCCGATCCGACGCTGAAGCCTCTGGTGATTTCCGGCCACATGGACGTGGTCGAAGCCAAACCCGCCGACTGGAAGCGCGATCCGTTCACGCCGGTGGTGGAGAACGGCTATCTGTTCGGCCGAGGCGCGACCGACATGAAGCT
>JANYFU010000350.1 GCA_025359665.1 Caulobacteraceae bacterium | reverse complement strand
GACGCCGCCGCCCTGACGGCGCTGGCCGACTGGTGCGCGCGATTCTCTCCCGCCGTGGCCCTGGACCCGCCGGACGGCCTGTTCCTCGACATCAGCGGCGTCGCCCATCTGTGGGGCGGCGAAGCGGCCATGGCCCAGGACCTGATCGCTCGGCTGCGGCGGAACGGTATCCCGGCCCGGGCCGCTGTCGCCGGCGGGCCGGGCGCCGCCTGGGCCCTGGCCCATTTCGCGGAGCCGGGAGCCATCCTGTCGCCGGGCGGAGAGGCGGCGCGCCTGGCTCGCCTGCCCGCGGCGGCCCTGCGCCTGGCGCCGGCCGAGGCGGCCCAGATCGCCCGATTGGGCCTTTCCACCATCGGCGCCCTGGGCGCCCTGCCCCGCGACCAGATCACCCGGCGGTTCGGACCGGGCGTGGTGCTGTGTCTCGACCAGGCCTTGGGCGCGGCGCGCGAGGCCCTGACCTATCGACGGCCGCCCAATCCGTGGTTCACGCGCGTGGCCTTCGCCGAGCCGATCAGCGCGCCCGAGGACATGGCCCGGGTCACGGTTGACATCACCGCGCGGCTCTGCACCCGCCTGGAAGCCGAGGGGCAAGGCGGTCGCCGGTTCGAACTGTGTTTCCATCGCCTGGACGGTGTCGCCCAGAGCCTCGTCATCGGCCTGTCCCTGCCGGGCCGGGAGCCTGGGGCCATTGTCCGCCTGTTCACGCCGAAGCTGGATACCGTGGACCCCGGCTTCGGGATCGAGGCCGTGACCCTGGCGGCCGAGGGCGTCCAGCTCCTGGGCGCGCGCCAGGAGCGACTGGATGAGGACAGGGACGTCCTGCCCGAGGAGGGGGTGGCGCCTTTGATCGACCGCCTGACCAATCGCCTGGGCGAAGCCGCCGTCTGGCGCGCCGAAGCTTGGCCCAGCCACGATCCGGAACGGGCGGTGGCGCGAAAGCCGCCCCTGTCTCCGGTCCTGGGCGACGGCTGGAACCCGGATCGGCCACGTCCTCTGCGCTTGCTTCGACGACCCGAACCCATCGAGACCATGGCGCTCGTGCCCGACGATCCGCCGGCGTCCTTCCGCTGGCGCGGCGTCTCCCACCGCGTTCGCCACGCCGAAGGCCCCGAGCGTCTGGCTGAGGAATGGTGGCGCCGGCCGTTCGAAGACGCGGAACCTGGCCGCGCGCGCGACTACTACCGGGTCGAGGACGAGGTCGGCGCGCGGTTCTGGCTGTTCCGCGACGGTCTTTACCAGGCGGGAGCGGCCCCCAAGTGGTGGCTGCATGGCCTGTTCGGGTGACCTACGTCGAGCTGCACATCACCACCAATTACAGCTTCCTGCGCGGGGCCTCGCATCCGGGCGAGCTGGTGCTGACCGCCAAGGCCCTGGGCATGCGGGCGATCGGGATCACCGACCGCAACACCCTGGCCGGGGTGGTGCGGGCCTGGTCCAAGGGGCGGGCGCTGGGTATGCGGGTGCTGACCGGTTGCCGGCTGGACTTCGCCGACGAGACGCCCAGCCTGCTTTGCTACCCCACCGACCGCGAGGCCTGGGGGCGGCTCACCCGCCTGCTCACGGTGGGCCAGAGACGCTCGAAAAAGGGCGAGTGCTGTTTGACGCGCGCCGATCTTGAGGCCCACGGCGCGGGACAACTGTTCCTGGTTGTACCGCCAATGTGCACGGATGTTCACTTCCTGGCGCGTCTAGAACGACTGGCCGACGATTTTCACGGCCGCGTCTGGCTGGCTGCCGCCCGTCCCTACGGAGCCCGGGACCTGGTCCGCCTAGCGGCCCTGGACGATCTGGCGACCCGGACCGGCGCGCCGATGATCGCCGTCAACGACGTGCTCTATCACGGCCCCGAACGCCGGCCGCTGCAGGACATCCTCACCTGTATCCGCGAAAAATGCTCGATCGATCAGGCCGGCCTCCGCCTGGAAGCCAATGCCGAGCGCCATCTGAAATCTCCCACCGAAATAGCCCGCCTGTTCGCCCACTGGCCGGCGGCCGTGACCCGCACGATGGAGGTGGCCGAACGCATCACCTTCGATCTTTCGCAATTGAAGTATGAATATCCCGACGAGCCGGTCCCTCCCGGCAAAACCGCCATCGCCCATCTGACCGACTTGGCCTGGAACGGAGCGGCCTGGCGTTATCCGAAGGCGATTCCGGAGAAGGTGCGAAAGCTTTTGGATTCGGAACTCGCCCTGATCGAAGAGCTGGACTACCCGAACTATTTCCTCACCGTCCACGACATCGTCGCCTGGGCGCGGGGCAAGGGGATTCTTTGCCAAGGTCGCGGCTCGGCGGCTAATTCGGTGGTCTGTTTCTGCCTGGGTATCACCGCCGTCGATCCCACCAAGCCCGACCATGACGTGCTGTTCGCCCGCTTCATTTCAAGGGAGCGCAATGAGCCCCCCGACATTGATGTGGATTTCGAGCACGAGCGGCGCGAGCTGGTCATGCAATATGTCTACGATCGCTATGGCCGGGATCGAGCTGCGATCTGCGCCACCGTCATCCACTATCGCCCGCGAAGCGCCATCCGCGACGTGGGCAAGGCGCTGGGGCTGACCGAGGACGTCACCGCCGCCCTGGCCGGCACGGTCTGGGGAAGCTGGGGCGACGGCCTGCCGGATGACCATATCCGCCAGGCGGGCCTGGATCCCGACAACCCCGAGATCCGCCGGGCCACGGCTTTGGCCGGGGAAATCCTCAACTTTCCCCGCCATTTGTCCCAGCACGTCGGCGGTTTCGTGCTGACCAAGCGGCGCCTGGACGAGACCGTGCCGATCGGCAACGGGGCGATGAAGGACCGAACCTTCATCGAATGGGACAAGGACGACATCGACGACCTGGGCCTGATGAAGGTGGACGTCCTGGCGCTGGGCATGTTGACGGCCATCAAATGGGCGATGGACGCCCTCGGTATCGCCGACATGGCCAATATTCCGGAGGAAGACCCCGACGTTTATGAAATGCTCTCCCACGCCGATTCCGTCGGCGTCTTCCAGGTCGAGAGCCGGGCCCAGATGTCCATGCTGCCGCGCCTGAAACCGCGGAAATTCTACGACCTGGTGATCGAAGTGGCGATCGTGCGGCCGGGGCCGATCCAGGGCAATATGGTGCATCCCTATCTTCGTCGGCGTGACGGGACCGAACCGGTGACCTTTCCCGCCCCGGCTCCCGAACACGGTCCCTCTGATGAATTGAAGTCAGTACTTGGCAAGACCCTGGGCGTGCCGCTGTTCCAGGAGCAGGCTATGCGCCTGGCCATCGAAGCGGCCAAGTTCACGCCCGAGGAAGCCAATGGCCTGCGCCGGTCGATGGCCACCTTCCGCAATCTCGGCGACATCCACGAGCATGAAGCCAAGTTCGTAGGTGGAATGGCAAGCCGGGGCTACGACCTCGCCTTCGCCCAGCGCTGTTTCGACCAGATCAAGGGTTTCGGCTCCTATGGCTTTCCCGAGAGCCACGCGGTGAGTTTCGCCATGCTGGTCTATGTCTCGGCCTGGATAAAGCACCACCACCCGGACGTGTTCCTGGCCGCCATGCTCAACAGCCAACCGATGGGATTCTACCAACCCGCCCAACTGGTTCGCGACGCAAGGGAACATGGGGTGGAGGTGCGCGCGGCCGATGTGATGCTGAGCACGTGGGATTGCACGCTTGAAGCGGGAGCGGTTCGTCTGGGCCTGCGGCAGATCGGTGGCCTGCGCCGCGAGGAGGTCGACAAGCTGATCGCGGCGCGGACGGCGGGGGCGCGGACTTTGCCGCAACTGGCCGCGTCCCTCGCGGCGCCGCGTCGGAGCCTGGAGCTGCTGGCGGAGGCCGACGCTCTGTGCTCGCTGGGGATGGACCGCCGGGCCGGCCTTTGGGCGGTGAAGGGCCTGGCGCCGGAGGCCAAGGCCCAGATCGACGCCCCGCTTCTGGCCCTGATGGGGCCACCGGCGGAAGGGCGTGTCCATCTGCCGGCCATGCCGCTGCCAGCCCATGTGGTCGAGGACTATCGTACCACCAGCCTTTCGCTGAAGGCCCATCCCGTGGCCTTCTTCCGTCTACTGCTGAGCGAAATGGGCGCGGTCCCCGCCACGCGGCTGAAGACGATGAAGGACGGCGTCCGTCTCTGTGTGGGAGGCCTGGTTCTGGTGCGCCAGCGGCCAGGCACCGCCAAGGGCGTGGTGTTCATCACCCTGGAGGACGAGACCGGATCGGCCAACGCCGTGGTCTGGAAAGACGCCTTCGCCGCCAATCGCCGCACGGTGATGGGCTCGCGTTTCCTGGTGGTCCACGGCCGGCTGCAGCGCGCCGGCGCGGTGATCCATGTGGTGGCCGAGCGGTTCACGGATCTGACTGGACGCTTGGGAGAGTTGAAGGCCGAGCACCCAGCACCGCTGGACGCGCGGCCGGCGCCGTCAACCCGGCTGGTTCGCAGTCGGGACTTTCACTGATTCCAGAGGGTTACCGCGCCGTGACCAGGGCGGACGAAATCCAGCCGCGATTGCCGTTCTCATCGTCGACTTCCATCCAGACGCCATTCCGCTGGCCGGTCGGGAATACCGAAGCGCCCTGCTGCAGCGTATAGACCACCTTGGCAGTCGCCGCCGGTGTCGCGTGAGCCCGCACCACGGTGGTCGTCCGCTGGGAGGCGATCGGCGCTTCCGCGGCCGCCTGCCCCGGTTGCTGGGTCTGCATGTAGTGGACCAGGTCGGTGAAGGCGTTGAAATAGGCGGCCGTGATCACCTTGCCGATGTCGGTGTCGGAATAACCGCCGCCGGCCAGGGCGCCGAAGCCTCCCCAGCCGCCGCCACCGCCGCCCGCGCCGAACGAAATGTCGGACTTCTGCGCGGCGCCTTCGGCGACGTAAAGCTGTTCGGTGGTCCGGGCATCGACCAAGGTCAGCAGGGTATGGGCCTCGGACTTCTTGACCCGAAGGCTGCCAGCCAGCGCGCCGAAGCCGCCGGGCAGGAAGCTTCCAGCCACGGCGCCGATATTGTTGCCGCCCGAGTTGCGGTTGGAATTGGCGATGTTCGGGATGATGAAGTAGTCGGCGGCGGCAACCTGACCGCGGCCGACGTTCGAGCCGCGTTGCAGGTCGCCGGCGGTATTCAGGCCCGATTCCTGGTTGCGCATAGCCAGGCCGCCGTTGCGATCGACGATCCGCAGGCACCCCGACCGCGACGCGAACAGCTTGATCAAAGCCTCGGGGTTCGAAAGGCCGAGACCTTCCCACCAGCGGTTCTCCGGCTCCTGGATCGCCGCCCGGCCGAGCGCCTTGTCACAGTGGGGCAGTTCCGGCGTCAGCGTGTTTTTGGGGCCGCTTTTGTCCATCCCGTACTGGGCGAAAGCGGGCGTCGAGAGCCCTGAGAAAGCCAGACCCAACGCCAGAACGCCGGAAAGAACCCTACGCATTACAACCCTCCGAGATTGCCAGGAAACTGAGCCGGACCGCCGTCAACGTCAATGACCCCTTGGGGACCAAAACCTTACAGGGTTCAAACCCGCGTGAAGTTCTTGCCTTCGGCCACCATCTTCTCAAGCAGAGCGGCGGGCTTATAGAGATCGCCCATCTGCGCCTGGAGCTTCTTCATACCGGCCAGCACCTTGTCCAGACCGATCTGGTCGCCCCACCACATCGGGCCCCCACGATAGACCGGCCAGCCGTAGCCATTCTCCCAGATCACATCGATGTCGGAGGCGCGGATAGCCATGCCTTCCTCCAGGATCTTGGCCCCTTCGTTGACCATCGGATAGAGGCAACGCTCCAGGATCTCCTCATCGGTGATGGTCCGGGCGTTGACCCCGCTCCTGGCCACGAAGTCCTGGATGATCTTCTCGGTTACCGGCGAGGGATGGGCGACGCGGTTTTCGTCGTAATCGTAGTAGCCCGCGCCGGTCTTCTGACCGCGACGGTCCAGTTCGCACAGCGCGTCGCGAATGGTTTCGCCCCTGGAGTTTTCCTTCACCCAGCCGATGTCCAGGCCGGCCAGATCGCTCATCGCGAACGGACCCATGGGAAAGCCGAAGTCATACATTACCCGGTCGATGTCCCAGGGCATGGCCCCCTCGAACATCAGCTTCTGGGCCTCGCGCTGGCGCTGGCCGAGGATGCGGTTGCCGACGAATCCGGGGCAGACACCGACCAGGGCTGCGACCTTGCCGATCTTTTTCGCGAGCTTCATCGAGGTGGCGATCACCGGCTTGGACGTGTGATCGGCGCGGACCACTTCCAGCAGTTTCATCACATTGGCCGGGGAAAAGAAGTGCAGGCCGATCACCGCCTCGGGCCGCTTGGTCACCGAGGCGATCTCATCGATGTTCAGGGCCGAGGTGTTGGTGGCCAGGATCGCGCCCGGTTTGCAGATGGCGTCCAGCTTGCTGAAAATATCCTTCTTGATGTCCATCCGCTCGAACACCGCCTCGATAACCATGTCGACCGGGGCCAGGGCGTTCATGTCGAGCGAGCCGGTGATCAGGCCCATGCGCTTTTCGACATCGGCCGCGGTGATGCCGCCGCGTGAGGCGGTGCGCTCATAGTTCTTGCGGATCACGCCGAGGCCCCGGTCCAGGGCGTCCTGCTTGACCTCGACGATGGTCACCGGAATGCCGGCGTTGGCGAAGTTCATGGCGATGCCGCCGCCCATGGTGCCGGCGCCGATGATGCCGACGCTGTTCACCGGGATCAGGGGTGTGTCGTCCGGCACATCGGGAATCTTGTTGGCTTGGCGCTCGGCGAAGAACGCGTAACGCTGGGCGGCGCTTTGTTCTCCGGCCAGCAGTTCGCGGAACAGTTTTTGCTCCGTCTTGATTCCCTCGTCGAACGGTTGGTTCACTGCCGCCTCGATGCAGCGGATATTCCACTCCGGGGCCATGAAACCGCGGAATTTGCGGGCGTTGGCCTTGCGGAATTCGGCGAAGATCTCCGGGTGGCCGCGGGCGGCCTCGACCTTTTCGCTGATGTCGCGAACCTTCCGCAGTGGCCGGTTTTCGGCCAGGACCTTACGGGCGAAGGCGATGGCGCCCTCGCGAAGCTTGCCCTCCTCGACCAGCTCGTCGACCACCCCCATCTCCAGGCACTGCCTGGCGGGAACGTGCATGCCGGACGTCATCATCTCCAGGGCCTTTTGCGGCCCGACAAGGCGCGGCAGGCGCTGGGTCCCGCCGGCTCCCGGCAGCAGGCCGAGGTTGACTTCCGGCAGGCCGCAGCGGGCCGAAGGCACGGCGACCCGATAGTTGCAGCACAGAGCAGCTTCCAGACCGCCACCCAGCGCGGTGCCGTGGATGGCTGCTATCACCGGCTTGGGCGATCGCTCCAGTTCGCCCATCGGATCGATCGGACGCTCTTCCCGCCGGCTGCCCAGGCCGCCGATGTCGGCCCCGGCGATGAAGGTGCGACCCTCGCAGATCAGCACGATGGCCTTGGCGCCGGGATCGGCCACGGCCGCCTGCATCCCGAAGGCGATCCCCTCAAGCACGCCGCGGGACAGCGCATTGACCGGCGGCGAGTTGAGGGTGATCACCCCGACATCCCCGTCCAGGGTGTAGTCTGTTACGGCGTTGATGGCGGTCATGGGTGTTTCCCTGAAGACAGTGTTCTGGCTACCCGGCGACCGGGTCGCGGGGGTGTGTTGGGGACTGGTTATAGGCGGTTTGGCCTGGGATCAATCATGCCCGGTCGTTACGTTGGGGTAGCGGAGTGACGCATTGACCCCCGGTTCGGCCGCATCATTAATTTTCCGCAATAAAACTGGTCCGGCGAGGTTGACGCCCCCGCTCTCCCAGCTATGCATTAGATAGAGATCGAACCATAGGCGGAAAGCCATGGTGGATCCCGAAGGAAACGCAACCGCCGGCGAAGATCGGAATGGGGGAACAACAATGACCAAGACCACTCTCTTTATGACCTGCGCGGCCGGCGTTTTGGCTTTAAGCGGAGGTTACGCCCGAGCGGCGGAGGCGGCGGCCGGAGCTACCTCGCCGAGCAACGCCGCGGCCGCGGACACCAGCCAGAGCGGCTCGATGATCGGCGAACTGGTGGTCACGGCCGAGAAGCGTGACCAGACTATCCAGAAGGTCGCCGTTGCGATCTCGGCCTATACCTCTGACAAGCGGGACCAGATCGGCATCGACTCGGTCCAGGACATGACCAACTTCACACCCGGGTTTACCTACAACACAGGCAACGACCGGGTGACCCTGCGCGGCATCGGCCGCTACACCAACCAACTGTCCGCCGACTCCAGCGTGGGCGTCTATGAAGACGGCGCCTTCGAGACCTTTACCGTGAAGGCGGGCAACGACTCTATCTTCGTTGACCGCATCGAAGTGCTCCGCGGCCCGCAGGGAACCCTTTATGGCCGCGCGTCGATCGGTGGCGCGGTGAACATCATCTCCCGTAAGCCGACCACGACCTGGTATGGCGAGTTCCGCGCCGGGGTCGATAATTATGGCGCTCATTTCGAAGAGGGCGCGTTCTCAGGGCCGATCAACGATGACTTGCAATTCCGCATCGCCGCTTCAAAAACCGACCAGTCGAAGGGCTATTACAAGAACTTGAACGGTGGTCCCAGCGAGGGGCAGGTCCGCGACGAATGGTATTGGGAAACCCAGATCCAGGGTAGATTCGGTCCCAAATTCGATTGGTGGTTCAAGGCCTTCGGCGCCGAATGGAATGATCTGGGCGGCCAGGCCGGCGGCAAGATCACCAATTCTCGAATTGTCGGCCCCGACGGTGTAACGAACCTGCCCGCGAGCCAAGCGTCATACGCGCTTTTGACCGGCAACGGGGGCGGCGGCGAAACCACCGACGCTCTTGTGCCGGCCCTCGGCGCCTTCGCGGCGCCTGGCGTGACAAACGTAGTGACGACCAACCCCAGTGGACTCAATCCGGGCAATGCCGATAGCCGGAGCATCTATTCGAACTTCCCGCAACAGGTGAAGCTACACGCCTACTATGGGGGCGTACTGAAGTTGAACTGGCATTTGAACGGATTCGACATCAAATATATCGGCCAGGCTCAGCACTACGCCTATACTACCCGCGAGGAATGGGGCGAAGGTAACCAGTTAGCGACGGGTGTCGTGTCTTACGTCGATCCCAACGGGAATACCATATTTCCAAACTCCTTGTTGCTCTACGGCGAGGAACACACGTTCACAACGCACGAAATCAATATCATATCAACGACGTCCTCGCCGTTCCAGTGGGTGATCGGCGCCTACAACTTCAACGAAACCTATTTCCAACCCGAGAAAATCGCCTTGTACGGCCAGGCCTCGCTGGCCAATCCGATCTTCTTCAGTGGGAAGCCGGCGGCGCCGAACCCGGACCGCCTCGTCTATGACGCGAGGGCGCGCATGGGGGCGGAGACGTTCGCCGGCTTCGCGCAAAGTGACTGGCAGGTCACCAAGACCATCAAACTCACCACGGGCATCCGCTATTCGTTTGATGCGAAATACGGTCTCGACCAGGAGCGCCTCATCCTTTTCGGACCGGTGTTCGGTCTTCCGAACGTCGGCTTCGACATCACCGGCAACGTGCCAGCGCAGCCCGGCGCGGCGGCGTCGACGATAGATCCGGCCACTGGCCTGGCTACCCGGAAGCTGGGGGCCAGTTGGGGCGGCGTGACCGCCACCGCGGGCGTCCAGTGGGAACCGGACCCCACGACCAACGCCTACTTGAAATATAGCCGCGGGGCGAAGTCGGGTGGCTTCAACTCGGGCTCCGGTCTAGCGCTCCAGGTCAAGCAAGAACCCGAGACTTCCAATGATTTCCAGCTTGGTCTCAAAAAGAACTTTATGCATACGCTACAAGTCAATCTCGATTTGTTCTATGACCAATACTATAATGCACAAATACCGATCGGTGTGTCAAATGGAACCCAGATCGCCACGGCGATCTACAATGTTCCCGAGGCGCGATCATATGGTGTCGAGGTGGAGGCCACTTGGCAGCCGACAAAGGCGCTGCAATTTATCGCCAGCTATGGTTACGACGGTACGGAAGTCCTCAACTCGGGCTGTATCATCGACCAATTCGGCGACCCGACCGCAAAGGGACCGGGCGCTACGCGCGGCAATTGTGCGCCGACAGCCGCGGGTCAACCGCAGGACCTGCGGGGTGGGCAACTTCCCAACGCGCCGGCCAATAAGCTGGCGCTCAACGGCAACTACACCTTCTTCTTCCAACCAGGGTCGCTTTCGCTCTCGGCCACCTACGCCTGGCGCGACAGCCAATACGGGTCGCTGTTTAACCGACCGTTCAACAAGTCGCCGGCGTGGGACCAGGTGGACCTGCGCGCGGAATGGAAATCCGCGAATAACCATTACTCGATCATCGTTTATGGCAAAAATGTCTTCGACAAGAACGGCTATCAGGCCGGAAGTTTTGGCATCTTACAGGCCAGCAAGACCTACCTCATCGAGGATGTCCTCAACCCGCCGGCGCTGTATGGACTGGAGGTCCAATACCGGTTCTGATCGGCGCTTCGGGCGCCGCCAAAAATGCGGGCGAAAGGGCTCGGTTTGTGACTTCCCGGACACAGTGATCCGGCAATCTTGGTTCCCTGTATGACTATCAACGAGCCAACGACACCGGCCCGCTATCGGTCCGGCGCCCCCGTCCGGCGCTACCAGTGACTGGCCAATACGAGCGCCGCGCTCCGCGCGCCTCTCTAGAGGAAGGCGAGAGTCCGGCCCAATCCGTCGGTTGCCATCGATTGGAACGCCCGCCCCGTTTGCACCTACCCGGCCCGAACGCCGGCGATCGGCCGCATTACTTTTCGGCAACAAAAGCCGTCGAGCGAGGTTGACGGCTTCGCTCCTATGGCTATGCATTAGATATCGACCGAACCACAGGCGGAATAGCCATGGTTGGTCCAACGGGAAACGCAACCGCCGACCAAGGTCGGTATGGGGGGAACATTAGTGACCAAGACCACTCTCTTTATGACCTGCGCGGCCAG